>NZ_JBFBBE010000020.1:0-124006 GCF_040682555.1 Streptomyces sp. NPDC051172 | reverse complement strand
GCGCCGCAAATTTCGATGAAGAGACCCCCTCGGGTCTGCGGAAACGCAGACCAGAGGGGGTCTCTTCATGTACCGTCATCACGCCATGAAGCCCGACGGCCCGCACGAACTCCTCCGCTCAAGGTGTCCATGCGGGCCGTGACTCAAGGCCGGCCCGGATTGCTGTCCGGCGGTGGGCAGAGGGACCTACCCCTGTACTGCAGCCGCAACTACTCCCCGCTGTGTGCAAGTTCGATGTCGTGGTCGTCCGTGCCGCCGCCCGATATCGTCAGCGTTGCCGCATGCGGCGGATAGCCCGTCGCGATGACCGTGTACGCGCCGGTGTCCAGGTCGGAGAAGGCGTACGCGCCGTCGTGCCCGGTCCGGGTCGTGGCGACCACGTTGCCCGCGGTGTCCACCAGGGTCACCCGGGCGTCGCTCAGTGGGGCGCCCGCTCCGCGTACCGTGCCCCGGACGTGGGCGCCGGGACGAAGCTCGACCTCGATGCGTGTGGTGCCCGCGCCGCCGATCTCGACGGGCAGGGCCAGCGGGCGGTGCTTGGCGGAGTTGACGGCGAGCGTCACCGTGCCCGGCAACAGGTCGGTGACCGTGAACTCGCCCAGCACGTCGGTCCGTCCGGTGGTCAGCACCTCCCCGCGCACATCGGTCACGATCACCACGGCGTCGGCGACCGGTGCCCCGCTGTCGGCGGACCGCACCAGCCCGGCGAGGCCGCTCGTGCCGCTCAGCAGGACGTCGTACGGGACCGGCCCGTCGGCGACGACGAGCGTCGAGGCCTGCGGCTGGAAGCCGTCGGCGGAGGTGATCAGGACGTACGAACCGGCGGTGGGCGCGTCGACACCGTACGAGCCGTCGGCTCCCGAGACCGACCGGCTCAGTTGCTTTCCACCGAGCGAGATGAGTGTGACCGCGGCCCCCGCCACGGGGACCCGCTCCGCCCCCAGGACATGCCCGCCCACCGGGATTCCGCCGCCGGCGGAGCCGCCCGCCCCGTCCGGCCCGGCGGTCGCGACGGAAGCCGATGAGGAAGCGGGCCTTGGCGAGGGGCCGTCCGGGAGCGCGCCCGACAGACCTGGCGCCCCCTCCCCGATCGCGGCCGCAGCCGCCGCGGACCGCCCCGGCGTCCCCTCCTCGGCCGGCCCGGGTGCGCCCTTCTCGCCCCCGGCCGCGGACGGCGTCGTAGCAGACGCCAGGGATGTCGCTGTGGCGGACGCCTCTCCGGAGACAGCCCTCTCCACGGACGCAGAGTCGCCCCCAGCCGCAGTCGCCCGATGCCGCGGAATGAAGGACGCGACGGCGAAGGCGAGCAGCGCCGCTCCGCCGCCGATGGCCAGAACGGTCTTGAAGCCGTTCTCCGAGGGGAGAGGGGCCCCGCCCAGGTCCGTGGTCATCTGCGACAGGATGACGCCGGCGACGGCGCTGGCGGTCGATGTGCCGATGGACCGCATCAGGGTGTTGAGACTGTTGGCGGCACCCGACTGGGACGGGGGCACGGCGCCCATGATGAGGGCGGGCATGGCGCCGTATGTGAAGCCGATGCCGGATCCGATGACGCAGGACACCAGGACGAACTGCCAGACCTGGGACATCAGGAGGATCTGCAGGCCGTAGCCGGCCGCCACGATCAGCGAGCCCAGCATCAGGCTGGCCTTGGGGCCCTTGGCCTTGGAAAGGGCGGCCGAGACGGGGGCGATCGCCATCATCACCAAGCCGGAGGGGGCCATGACCAGACCGGCGGTCAGCAGCGACTTGCCCAGACCGTAGCCGGTCGCCTCAGGCAACTGCAGGAGCTGTGGAAGCACCAGGGACATCGCGAACATGCCGAAGCCGAGGGCGATCGAGGCGAGGTTGGTGACCAGCACCTGCCGACGGGCGGTGGTGCGCAGGTCGACCAGCGGCTGCTCGGTACGCAGCTCGTACCAGCCCCACAGCAGCAGAACCACGACGGCCGCGCCGAACAGGCCGAGCGTGGTGCCGCTGTCCCAGCCCCAGTCGCCGCCCTTGGAGATGCCGAGCAGCAGGCAGACCAGGCCGACCGCCATGCCGAGACCGCCGACGACATCGAAGCGGCCGCCCGTCCGGACCTTGGACTCGGGGACGACGAACAGCACCAGCAGGAGCGCCACGGCGCCCATCCCGGCCGAGCTCCAGAACAGCACGTGCCAGTCGAAGTTGTCCGCGATGAGGGCGGCCGCGGGCAGGCCGAGAGCGGCGCCGACGCCCAGCGAGGCACTCATCAACGCGGTGGCCGAACCGAGCCGTTCGGCGGGCAACTCGTCCCGCATGATGCTGATGCCGAGCGGGATCACACCACCCGCCGTGCCCTGCAGCACCCGCCCGACGATCATCGGCGCCAGGGAGTCGCTGAGCGCGGCGGTGACCGATCCGGCGACCAGCAGGACCAGGCTGACCAGGAGCATGCGGCGCTTGCCGTACATGTCTCCCAGCCGGCCCATCATCGGGACGGCCACGGCGGCGGCGAGCAGCGTGGCGGTGACGGCCCAGGCGGTGTCGGACGCCGGGGCGTTCAGGAGCTTCGGCAGCTCCGGGACGATCGGGATCACCAGGGTCTGCATCAGCGAGACCACGATCCCGCCGAAGGCCAGCACCGCTACGACGGCATCGGCCCGCGGCGCTGCGGACACCACCACCCCGTCGTCGGCGGGTCGGGGAAGGGCGTGGGACATGGGCCAGGCCTCCATGGGCAAGGGGCATCGGGTGTGCGCGACACCCTTAAAGTAGGCCGGTTGATTGACTTAAGCAAGTGTGGTCGGATTCGTGGCATCCCCTTGAAGGGATCTGGGGTGACTGTGGGGCCGGGGGCTTCATGGGCGACACGGCGGCGCGCGAGGTCCGTGCGGACCGGAGCGTGCGCCCCGCACACAACGCGCCCCGGCCCGGGGCACACTGACCCCATGTCCACTCGCCGCAGACGCTGCCCCGAATGCCGTCGCGAGATCGCCGTCGTCGCCGGACGGTTCGCTCGCCACGACCCGCCCGGCGCGCGCGAGAACGGCGTACTCGTCTCCTGCCCCGGCTCGCGCCGCCAGGCACGACTCGACGCGGTCCAGCCGTCCCTGGACGGATACGTCGTCCCGGAGATGCCGGGCCAACTGCCCCTGTTCTAGAGGGAGTCGAAGTAAAGCCAGAGGGGGCTCTCCTCCAGTCGCAACCCCTCCAGCCGTAGGGGGATGCCAGGCCGCGAACTGCCATGTCCCATAGGCGCGTACCGCCTCACGGCCGGAACTCCCTGGCCGTGCCCCTCAGTTCCCGGCCACCGACTTCACCGCGACCGACACAGGCGCCGATCCGCTGATCAGTTCCAGGGTCAGTCCGGCCGTCGCCGGGGTCTCCACCAACTCCGCCAGTACGGCGGCCACGTCGTCGCGGGGGACGGCGCCGCGGCCCGTGTGCGCCTCCAGTCGTACCAGGCCGGTGCCGGCGTCGTTCGTCAGCATGCCGGGGCGCAGGATCGTCGCGTCCAGGGCATCCTGCCGCAGGACGTAGGCGTCGGCCGCGCCCTTCGCGCGCAGATACACGTCGAACACGTCGTCCCCCTGGTGCGCGGGATCGGCGCCCATCGACGAGACGACCACATGTCGTCGTACGCCCGCCCGAACCGCCGCGTCCGCAAACAGGATCGCCGCTCCCTTGTCCACCGTGTCCTTGCGGGCCACCCCGCTGCCGGGACCGGCACCCGCCGCGAACACCGCCGCGTCGGCGCCCTGCAGATGCGCCGCGACCTCCTCGACCGAGGCCGACTCCAGATCGAGCAGAACCGGTTCAGCACCGGCCTCCCGCAGGTCGTCGCCCTGTTCGGCGTGACGGATGATCCCCGCGACCTCATCTCCGCGCGCGGCGAGCAGCCGCTCCAGCCGCAGCGCGATCTGACCATGACCACCAGCGATGACAATGCGCATGTTTCCGACCGTACGCCCGGACGGCCGCCTCCGCCGCACGACTTGAGTCACGCCTCAGGGTGCGCACGCGGAGCGCACAGATGGAGGGTGCGCGCTGGGCGCGCGAGTCCTGGCCGCGCGCTCCCGGCGCACATCGGTGAGGCACACACTGCCCGCTCGCTCCTTGGCGCAAGACCTCGGAGGGGGCTCTGGTGGCGTTTCCGTCGCCGGAACCGACGTCGTGGGTTCGCATCGGTCCGCCAGTGGATCGGAGCACGGCGCCCGAGTTGGGCAGGTGAACACGCCCGGCGTACGCCCCGCGCACAACCCCCAGGCTGACCGCCCTTAACGCCTACACGCGCCCCCGGCGCGCCCCTCAACACCCGCCGGATGCCTCACCACGGCCGCGCCCGCACACCCCACCGCGCGCTCTGACCCAGCCACTCCCACCCCACGCCTCACGACAACTCCCCCCGCCCCTGCCGAGGCAACCCCAGCTCCGCCGCCGCTGCCGAGTTGCAGTACTCCCGTACCGCGCTCGTCCGTGCCACCACCCGTCCCCGGTGCACCACGATGCGGCTGTACGCCAGTGACAGCGCCCCCGTCAGCCGGTCGCCGCGCAGGGCCAGCAACTCCGCCGGGAACCCCGCCTCCACCCGCACCTCGGGCAGTCCCATGGCCGACCGCGCCGAGGAACTCACCGCGTCGTACGAGTCCTCGGGCCGCAGCCCGTACCGGGAGGACAGCAGATAGGCCGCCTCCAAGGGGTCGCCACGTCCCACCGGGTTGGACAGGTCCCGCAGGGCGCCGCTGCCCGCGGCCACCCGTACGCCGGCCGCCCGCAGCAGCCGTACCGGAGCCGTGTCGCGCCGGTCGGTGCCGCCGCAGCCGCCCTGAGGCAGACACACCACCGTCACCCCGGCCGCCGCGAGCTGGTCGGCGGTGCGACGTGCCGTCTCGTCGGGCAGCCGGGCGAGGCCGCCGCACGGCCCGAGCGTCACCCCGGGACGCAGTCCCCCGGCCATCGCGACGATGCGGGCGAGACGGGCCGGATCGGCAGCGTCCGTGTGCAGGTCGACGGGGCAGCCGTGTTCGGAGGCGACCTCGAGGACCGCCTCCACGTACCCGGTCGGATCCGGGTCCAGGTCCGGACAGCCGCCCACCACGCAGGCGCCCATCTTCAGGGCGTCCCGCAGCATCGCCAGGCCCTCCGCCCCGGCCACGCCGGTCAGCATGCGCGGCATCGCCACCGTCGTCAGTTCCGTCAGCCCGCGCAGCGAACGCCGCGCCTGCAGTACGGCGCCCAGCGCGCCCAGCCCCTGGACATCACCCACACGCACATGTGCCCGCAGCGCGGTCGCCCCGTGCCCCAGCTGCAACAGCGCCGCCTCGGTGGCCCGGCGCTGGACGTCCTGGGGCTCGTACGAGGCCGGACCGTCGTCCTCCGCGGACAGCGCGGTGTCCCCGTGCGCGTGCGGCTCGGCCGGGGCCGGCAGCAGCAGATAGCCGCTGAGATCCACACGCATGCCGCAGTCCCGCGCCCCGCCGGCAGCCAGGCTTCCGGCCGTGCCGACCGCCTCGATGCGCCCGCCGCTCAGCCGTACGTCCACGGTCCGGCCGTCGGTCAGCCGGGCCCCGCACAGCAGCAGGGCGGCCGGGTCGCCCACCCGCCCCGAGGACCCCGGAGAACCCGAGGACCCCGATGAGGACGACGAGCCTGAAGAGGAGGACGACGAGTGGGGTGGCTGCGGCTGGCTGTCGGGCATCGCACTCCAGGGGCTCGGGGGCTGCGCAGGGGAACGCAAGATCACGCAGAGTGAGTCGAGCCTAGGGTGGCGATCCGCCCGCGTCGGGGAGGAGCGCAATAGTCGTACCGGTGTGGTCCGCCGTATCGCAGCGGCCTCAGTGGCTCCTGGGAGAGCCGGGAAACAGGCCCGGGGAGGGGGTCCGGACCGCCTGTGGAACAGGCCGGGAGGGGGGCCGCGAAACGGATTTGGGTGAACGGCGGCCGAGCGTGTAATGTCTTCATCGCTCGCCCCAATAGCTCAGTCGGCAGAGCGTCTCCATGGTAAGGAGAAGGTCTACGGTTCGATTCCGTATTGGGGCTCTGGTGCGTGAGGTTCCCGTCGTAAGACGGGAACGGATCGCATCACAGCGGTGTAGCTCAGTCGGTAGAGCAAGCGGCTCATAATCGCTGTGTCACCGGTTCAAGTCCGGTCACCGCTACTGACAGTAGCCGATTGCGGGGTCGGTCCTTCGATCGGCTACTCTTCTATGCGTTAAACCATCCCATCCGTTCGTCAAGGAGCACTCACGTGGCTGCCACCGACGTCCGCCCGAAGATCACGCTGGCCTGCGTGGAGTGCAAGGAGCGGAACTACATCACCAAGAAGAACCGGCGTAACAACCCGGACCGACTTGAGATGAAGAAGCACTGCCCGCGTTGCAACGCGCACACCGCGCACCGCGAGACGCGATAAATAAGGCTCGTACGCGAGGCCGTCCCCACTAGCGGGGGGCGGCCTCGCGGCGTTTCGCCCCCGGTTACCGGCCGGTTCCGCCCGATCACAGACGTCCGGAACAGCCGTTCGGCCGGCATCCGCAGACATCAGCAGCCGGCAGCAGTCAGCAGCAGTCAGCGGACAGCAGTGAGTAGTCAGTAGTAGTCAGCAGGCAGACACAGGAGGTGCCGAGCCATGGCGCTCGACCAGTCCTTCGTGGGGCGTAGCTACCCGCCCACCGAGCCCTACGAGGTGGGCCGCGAGAAGATCCGCGAGTTCGCCGAGGCGGTGGGGGACCCCAATCCCGCGTACACGGACCCGGAGGCCGCCAAGGCACTCGGCCACCCCGACGTCATCGCGCCGCCGACCTTCGTCTTCGCGATCACCTTCAAGGCGGCCGGACAGGTCGTCCAGGACCCCCGGCTCGGCCTGGACTACAGCCGGGTCGTCCACGGCGACCAGAAGTTCTCCTACGTCCGCCCCGTCCGCGCCGGCGACCGCCTCACCGTCACCTCCACCATCGAGGCGATCAAGTCCCTGGCGGGCAACGACATCCTGGACATCCGCGGCGAGGTCCACGACGAGGCCGGCGAGCACGTCGTGACCGCCTGGACCAAGCTCGTCGCGCGCGCGGCAGAGGAGGCGTGAGCGAGAACATGACCGCGAAGATCGCATACGACGACATCGAGGTCGGCACCGAACTGCCCGCCCGGACCTTCCCTGTGACCCGCGCCATGCTCGTCCAGTACGCCGGCGCCTCCGGGGACTTCAACCCCATCCACTGGAACGAGAAGTTCGCCAAGGAGGTGGGCCTCCCGGACGTCATCGCACACGGCATGTTCACCATGGCCGAGGCGATCCGGGTGGTCACCGACTGGACCGGCGACCCGGGTGCGGTCCTCGAATACGGCGTCCGCTTCACCAAGCCGGTCGTCGTCCCGAACGACGACCAGGGCGCCCTCATCGAGGTCAGCGCCAAGGTGGCCGCCAAGCTCGACGACAACACGGTCCGCGTGGACCTCACGGCGACCAGCGCCGGGCAGAAGGTGCTGGGGATTTCACGGGCCGTCGTACGGCTGGCCTGAGGGGCACAACTGACGTGACGTAAGGGGCGTTCTCCCTGGCGGAGCGCCCCTTACGACGTCTCAGCCGCCGGCCGTGTTCGAGGCGGGTGCCGTGTCGTCGAGCGCGGCGCGAGCGGCAGCGGTGAAGGCGCTGATTCGTTCGGAGACCCTGGTCACCTCGACGGCATGCCGTTCCACGAACTTCACGTTGCGGTCGAACGCACCCTCCGCCGAGTCGCGCCATGCGAGCAGCGTCGTCTGCATCGAGTGCAGGGCCGTTTTGACGCCGTGGGCCAGCTGTTCCACCGCCTCGGGGCCTTCGACGGCGAGAGCGGCCCAGGCCGCGTGGACCGCCGTCAGGTGGTCGTGGGCGGCCCGGAGCCGACGGTCCGCCTCGCCCACGTCCACATCGCCGATCAGCGATCGGGCGGCCTGTTTCAGCGTGTTGCCCGCCTCGTGCGCAGGCGCGAGGAAGGCGCTGTAGGCGTCCCGCCGGGCCTGTCTGCGCCACTGGGCATGGTCGATTCCGGCCTGGGCCCGTAACTGCTGACGGCTCGACCATCCGGAGACGGCCGCGGCGGCCACGGTGCCGAGAACGCCGACCGTCGCCCCCAACAGCGCCGCGATTCCCTGATCCACGAGGCGATTGTGCCAATCTCCGCCGACCTCTGGAGAGTGCGTCTCCGCCACCCCTTGACCTAGGTAGTGATTGAGTACTAACTTACTTGCATGGTCAGGATGAGCGCAGAAGAGCGGCGCGAGAGCGTCATTCGGGCGGCGACCACGGAGTTCGCCCGCGGCGGCTACTACGGCACGTCGACCGAGGCGATCGCCAAGCGGGTCGGTGTCTCGCAGCCGTATCTCTTCCGGCTCTTCCCGGGCAAGAAGGCGCTCTTCCTCGCGGTGGCGCAGCGGTGCATGGAGGACACCATCCGCACCTTCGAGGAGGCCGCCAAGGGCCTGGAGGGCGAAGAGGCCCTGCGCGCCATGGCGAACGCGTACACCAAGGTCATCGCGGAGCAGCCCGAGCGGCTGCTGATGCAGATGCAGATGTACGTCACCGTGGGCGCCGCCGAGCAGGCGGGCGACCCCGAGCTCGGCGAGGCGGTGCGCAACGGGTGGATGCGGCTGTGGGACACGGTCCATCTGCCGCTGGGTGCCGACACCGACGGGACGACGACGTTCATGGCGTACGGAATGCTCATCAACTGTCTGGTGGCCATGGGTTTTCCTCCCGAGCATCGGGTCTGGGAGGGGCTGTATCCAGAGGCGCGACTGGAAGGCCGTCTGGAGAAGTAGTCCACGCACTGCGCGGGAAAGGCGCCGCAAGCGCCTTTTCATGCCCACGAAAGTTAGTCATCAATAACTAACCGAAAACTCTACCGAGCGACTGATCACCCTCTGGGGGAGCGATGTCACAGCAGACCGCACGTCGCGGGGGAACCGTCTGGGCCCTCGTCATCACCAGCGTCGCCGGATTCATGGCGGCCCTCGACAACCTCGTCGTCACCACCGCCCTGCCCTCCATCCGCAAGGACCTGGGCGGCGCCCTGGGCGACCTCGAATGGACTGTCAGCGCCTACACCCTCACCTTCGCCGTGCTCCTGATGTTCGGCGCGGCGCTCGGCGACCGGTTCGGCCGCCGCCGGCTCTTCCTCGCCGGCCTCACCGTCTTCACCGGCGCCTCCGCGGCCGCGGCCATGGCGACCGGCATCGACTCCCTGATCGCCGCTCGTGCGGTGCAGGGCGTAGGCGCCGCGATCATGATGCCCCTGACGCTCACCCTCCTCACGGCCGCTGTGCCCGCCGCCAAGCGCGGGATGGCGTACGGCATCTGGGGTGCCGTCAACGGCCTCGCCGTGGCGTCCGGCCCGCTGATCGGCGGCAGCCTCACCGAACACGTCTCCTGGCACTGGATCTTCTGGCTGAACGTCCCGCTGGGCCTCGCCCTGCTGCCGCTGGCCCGGCTGCGCCTCGCCGAGTCGTACGGCACCGGCGCCCCGCTCGACGTCCCCGGCACCCTGCTCGCCAGCGGCGGCCTCTTCGGCATCGTCTACGGGCTGGTGCGCGGCCCCGCCGACGGCTGGACCGCCCCCTTGGTCCTGACCGGCCTCTTCGCCGGAACCGCACTGCTCACAGCGTTCGTCGGCTACAGCCTGCGCGCCAAGAACCCCATGCTCCCGATGCGGCTGTTCCGCTCCCGTGCCTTCTCCGGCATCAACGCCGCGAGCCTGCTGATGTTCCTCGGAATGTTCGGCTCGATCTTCCTGCTCAGCCAGTTCATGCAGGGCGTACTCGGCTATTCGCCCACGGAGGCGGGCCTGCGCATGCTGCCCTGGACCGGTATGCCGATGATCGCCGCGCCGATCGCAGGCATCCTGTCCGACCGCATCGGTGGCCGCCCCGTCGTCGCCACCGGCCTCTTCCTGCAGGCTGTCGGCCTCGGCTGGATGGCTTCCGTGGTGGCGCCCGGCGTGTCCTACGGCGCGCAGCTGCCCGCCCTGGTCATCAGCGGCATCGGCATGGGGCTGTACTTCGCGCCGGCCGCCAACCTGGTGATGTCCAGCGTCCGCGCCACGGAGCAGGGCATCGCCTCCGGCGCCAACAACGCGCTGCGCGAGGTGGGGGGAGCGCTCGGCATCGCGATCATGTCGTCGATCTTCTCGGCGCAGGGTGGTTACGAGTCCGCGCAGACCTTCGTCGACGGCCTGCAGCCGGCGCTGGTGACCGGATCCGCGGTCGTTGCGCTTGCCGGTCTGGCGGCGCTGCTGATCCCGAGGCGGCGCGCCACGCAGGCCGCGGCGCCGACGCCGACGGACGAACCCACCCCGACGCTGGAGCCGGTCGCAGGCTGACCCCCGCCGCGGTGGCCCCGTCCGTAAGGGCGGGGCCACTGCGTATGTCCGGCGCCCGGAACCGGGGAGGGGTCGCTCACCCGCACTGGCGGGGCGCCGCTGTCTTTGGGACGGGTGCCGCCCAAGCGGCACGACTGCCCGCAGCCACGGCGGCCGGACGCCGACGCCCGCAGGCTGAGGCGGAGAAGCGAGGAGACGAGGTACGCACCCGCAGTCGCGTACGGCGGGAAGGGGACGGGGCGGGAGGTGTCCGCCCGCAGCGGCCGGCGTCAACCCCGAGCACGACTGCAGCCACCAGCAACCGCCGGACCGAGGACGGACACCCCCGACACGGCCCCGCCCCACCCACCGAACCGCAGGCGCTACCCACGCCCCCACCGGAGCCGCACATGCGCCGCAGGCATCCCCACCCCCACCGGAGCCGCACATGCGCCGCAGGCACCCGCACCCCCGCCAGAGCGCCGCAGGCATCCGCACCCAGGCCCCCCACCCCCGTCTCGTACCCTTGAGCCCGTGCAGGAACGACACGACGCCCCCCTCGCCCCGCTGACCACCTTCCGGCTGGGCGGTCCCGCGACCCGGCTGATCACCGCCACCACCGACGCCGAGGTGATCGCAGCGGTCCGCGAGGCCGACGACACCGGCACCCCGCTCCTGCTGATCGGCGGCGGTTCCAACCTGGTCATCGGCGACAAGGGCTTCGCCGGCACCGCACTCGTCATCGCCACCAAGGGCTTCGACCTCGACGGCACACGCCTGGAGCTCGCCGCCGGCGAGGTGTGGACCGACGCCGTCGCCCGCACCGTCGAGGCCGGACTCGCCGGCATCGAGTGCCTGGCCGGCATCCCGGGCTCAGCCGGCGCGACCCCCATCCAGAACGTGGGCGCGTACGGCCAGGAGGTCTCCTCGACCATCACCGAGGTGATCGCCTACGACCGCCACACCCGCGAAACGGTCACCGTCCCGAACGCCGACTGCGCCTTCTCGTACCGCCACAGCCGCTTCAAGGCCGACCCCGAGCGCTACGTGGTCCTCCGCGTCCGCTTCGAACTGGAGGACGCCGACGGCCTCTCCGGCCCCATCAAGTACGCCGAGACGGCCCGCGCCCTCGGCGTGGAGCCCGGCGACCGCGTCCCCCTCGCAGCGGCCCGCGAGATCGTCCTCAAGCTGCGCTCCCGCAAGGGCATGGTCCTGGACCCCGAGGACCACGACACCTGGTCGGCCGGTTCCTTCTTCACCAACCCGATCCTCACCGACGCCCAGTTCGCCGCCTTCCGCGCGCGCGTGCAGGAACGGCTCGGCGACGGCGTGGAGCCCCCCGCCTACCCGGCGGGCGAAGGCCACACCAAGACCTCCGCCGCCTGGCTGATCGACAAGGCGGGCTTCACCAAGGGCTACGGCACGGGCCCCGCCCGCATCTCCACCAAGCACACCCTCGCCCTCACCAACCGCGGCGAAGCCACCACGGAGGACCTCCTCGCGCTCGCCCGCGAGGTCGTCACCGGCGTCCGCGAGGCCTTCGGGATCACCCTGGTCAACGAGCCGGTGACGGTCGGCGTCAGCCTGTAGCGCCGGCCCGGCGGGGCGGACAGGTCGTACGCCTAGTACGCCAGTCCCACCCCCTGCTTCACCGTCCCCTCGTCGTCGATCATCGCCAGCATGGCGTGCGCGACGTCGGCGCGTGCGATGAAGCGGCCCTTGGGCGGGAATCCGCCGACGACGGTGCGATAGCGGCCGGTGAGCGGCTTGTTCTGCAGACGCGGTGGCCGTACGGACGTCCAGTCCGTGCCGCTGCGGGCCAGCTCGGCCTCCATGCCGCGCAGGTCGGTGTAGACGTCTTTGAGGACGGCCGACACCAGACCGCGCATCGCACGGTCGAGCGCGCCGTCGCCGTCGGCGGCGGGGCCGACGGGACTGGCGCTGACCACGAGCAGCCGTCGTACGTGCTCGGTCTCCATGGCGCGCAGGACCGTACGGGTCAGCCGGGTGGCGACCCCGGCGTCCTTGCGGCTGCGCGCGCCCAGGCCGGACAGGACGGCGTCCCGGCCGCTGACGGCGGCGCGCAACGCGTCGGGGTCGGTGAGGTCGGCGCGGAAGACCTCCAGCGCGTCCCCCGTGACGTCGAGCCGGGCCGGATCGCGGACCACGGCCGTCACCCGGTGGCCGGCCCCGAGGGCCTGGCGCACGATCTCCCGGCCGATGCCGCCAGTGGCGCCGAAAACGGTGAGGTTCATGAGTGCTCCCGTGTTCGGGGTTGGTGGGTGAGTATTCACTCACCCCTGCTGCCTTCTAGAGTGGGTAATCACACACTCACCCGTCAAGCCCGATTGGACGCCCCATGGAGCCGAAGCCGGCGCGTGTCCGCATCCTCGACGCCGCCCACGAGCTCATGCTCACCGTCGGACTCGCCCGCACCACCACCAAGGAGATCGCCCGGGCGGCCGACTGCTCCGAAGCGGCCCTCTACAAGTACTTCGAGAGCAAGGAGGAACTGTTCGTGCGCGTGCTCGCCGAGCGGCTGCCCCGGCTCACGCCCCTCCTGGCCGGCCTCGCCGCCGAACCGGGACAGGGCACCCTGGAGGCAAACCTCACCGGGATCGCCCGCCAGGCCGCACTCTTCTATGAGCAGAGCTTCCCGATCGCCGCCTCCCTGTACGCCGAGCCCCAGCTCAAACGGCGCCACGACGACGCCCTGCGCACGCTCGGCGCCGGCCCGCACCGGCCCATCCAGGACCTGGATGCCTACCTGCGAGCCGAACAGGCCCTCGGCCGCGTCCGCGCCGACGCCGACACCTTTGCCGCGGCGTCCCTGCTGCTGGGCGCCTGCGCACAGCGTGCGTTCGCCTACGACATGACCGGCACGGGGGAGCGGCCCCCGGTCGACGCGTTCGCCGCACGGCTCGCGAGGACACTGCTGGGCGGAATCTCCGTTGCACCCACGCACGCGTGAACCTCACGCTGTGAGCATGACAAGCACCCGGACCGGCACCTCGGGCAGCACCGTATGCGACTGAGGCTGCGCCGGTTCCAGCCCCGCACCGGCCCACACACATACCGGGTCGTCCAGCCCCGGCACCCCTTGCGGCACACCTCGTTGCGCGCTCCCGACCCCATCGGCCTGCTGCTCGGCGACCACGACGGACTGAGCAAGCTGGCGGGTCTGTTCTCCTTCGCCGCCTGCTCCCGGCGCACCATCGTTCATGTGCCGCTGCGCGACGGCGTGCCGCCCGACGAGGGCGTCGGCGAGTTGGTCGACCTCGTCCTGGTCCACCACAGCCTCGGCCTGCGCGCCGGCCAGTGGCCCGAACTGCGGCGCAGGCTACGGCAGTCCACCCCGCTCACCGTCCGCACCGACGAGGCGCGGACCGCGCGGGACGCCGCCGCGTGGCGCGCAGGCCAGGAGCGGACCGGTTTCCAGGACGCCCCGAGGCACGCCACGCACGCGCGGACGCTCTTTTTCTTCGGCGACCGCGACCTGTTCGCCGACACCGCGGTCCGGCTCGCCCATGCGGCGGGCCACGGGCCGCTTCAGAAGGGTGTCGGCGAGGGGCACATGGCGTACATGGGATCGATCTTCCCCCTGGTCGACCCGCCCGGCGGCGGGCATCCGGTCGAGGTGATGATCTGCTTCAAGGCATATCCGCCCTACGCCCACTTCAGGCCGCCGGGCGGGCCAGCCACTCGTCCACGCCGGCCAGCAGCCGTGCCCTGACGTCCTCCGGGGCGGCCGAGCCCCGGACCGACTGGCGGGCCAGCTCGGCGAGTTCGGCGTCCGAGAAACCGTGGGCCTGCCGGGCGATCTCGTACTGCGCGGCCAGCCGGGAACCGAACAGAAGCGGGTCGTCGGCGCCCAGGGCCATCGCGACACCGGCGTCGTACAGCGTCCGCAGCGGAACGTCCTCCGGCTTCTCGTACACGCCCAGGGCCACGTTCGAAGCGGGACAGACCTCACACGTCACCCCCCGCTCAGCGAGGCGCCTCAGCAGCCGCGGGTCCTCCGCGGCCCGCACCCCGTGACCGATCCGGTCCGCGTCCAGGTCGTCGAGACAGTCCCGTACCGACGAAGGACCCGTCAGCTCGCCGCCGTGCGGCGCCGACAGCAGCCCACCCTCGCGGGCGATCGCGAACGCCCGGTCGAAGTCCCTCGCCATGCCCCGGCGCTCGTCGTTGGACAGTCCGAAGCCGACCACACCCCGGTCCGCGTACCGCACGGCCAGCCGGGCCAGCGTCCGCGCGTCCAGAGGATGCTTCATCCGGTTCGCGGCGACCAGCACCCGCATCCCGAGCCCGGTCTCCCGCGAGGTCGTCTCCACCGCGTCCAGGATGATCTCCAGCGCCGGGATCAGACCGCCCAGACGGGGCGCGTACGAGGTCGGGTCGACCTGGATCTCCAGCCACCCCGAGCCGTCCTTCAGATCCTCCTCGGCGGCCTCCCGCACCAGACGCTGGATGTCCTCGGGCACCCTGAGGCACGAGCGCGCCGCGTCGTACAGCCGTTGGAAGCGGAACCAGCCCCGCTCGTCCGTCGCCCGCAGCCTCGGCGGCTCCCCGCTGGTCAGCGCCTCGGTCAGGGCTTCGGGCAGTCGCACACCGTACTTGTCGGCCAGCTCCAGCACCGTGACGGGCCGCATCGACCCGGTGAAGTGCAGATGCAGATGGGCCTTCGGCAGCTCAGAGACATCACGTACACGCGGGGGGTTCGGGGGGTGCCCCCCTGAAGAGCTCAGCATTCCAGGATCCTGCCGTACGCCCCAGCCGTCCCGGAAGCGGATTCCCCGTTCGTGGTCTTGCTCGCACGAAAAAACGGACCCCCTCGCACGAGGGGGTCCGCATCCGTCCGCGCAGGTCAGTCCTGCGCCTCCGCCAGCAGCTTCTGGATCCGGCTGACACCCTCGACGAGATCCTCGTCACCCAGGGCGTACGACAGCCGCAGATAACCCGGCGTACCGAAGGCCTCGCCCGGGACGACCGCGACCTCCGCCTCCTCCAGGATCAGCGCGGCCAGCTCCACGGTGTCCTGCGGACGCTTGCCGCGGATCTCCTTGCCGAGCAGGCCCTTGACCGACGGGTACGCGTAGAAGGCACCCTCGGGCTCCGGGCAGAGCACGCCGTCGATCTCGTTCAGCATCCGCACGATGGTCTTGCGGCGGCGGTCGAAGGCCTCGCGCATCTTCGCGACCGCGTCCAGGTCGCCGGAGACGGCGGCCAGGGCGGCGACCTGCGCGACGTTCGACACGTTCGACGTGGCGTGCGACTGCAGGTTGGTCGCGGCCTTGACCACGTCCTTCGGGCCGATGACCCAGCCCACGCGCCAGCCCGTCATCGCGTACGTCTTCGCGACACCGTTGACCACGATGCACTTGTCGCGCAGCTCGGGCAGCAGCGCGGGCAGGGACACGGACACCGCGTCGCCGTACACCAGGTGCTCGTAGATCTCGTCGGTCAGCACCCACAGGCCGTGCTCGACGGCCCAGCGGCCGATCGCCTCGGTCTCGGCCTCGGAGTACACCGCGCCGGTCGGGTTGGACGGCGACACGAACAGGACGACCTTGGTCTTCTCCGTGCGGGCGGCCTCGAGCTGCTCGACCGACACGCGGTAGCCGGTGGTCTCGTCGGCGACGACCTCCACCGGCACGCCACCCGCGAGACGGATCGACTCCGGGTACGTCGTCCAGTACGGCGCCGGGACGATGACCTCGTCGCCCGGGTCGAGGATCGCGGCGAAGGCCTCGTAGATGGCCTGCTTGCCGCCGTTGGTGACGAGGATCTGCGACACGTCCGGCTCCCAGCCGGAGTCGCGCAGCGTCTTCGCGGCGATCGCGGCCTTCAGCTCGGGCAGACCGCCGGCCGGGGTGTACCGGTGGTACTTCGGGTTCTTGCAGGCCTCGACGGCGGCCTCGACGATGTAGTCCGGGGTCGGGAAGTCCGGCTCACCGGCGCCGAAGCCGATCACCGGACGCCCGGCGGCCTTGAGGGCCTTGGCCTTGGCGTCCACGGCGAGGGTGGCGGACTCGGAGATCGCGCCGACTCGGGCGGAGACCCGGCGCTCGGTGGGAGGGGTTGCAGCGCTCATGGGGCCCATCGTTTCAGACCGGAAACGACCCCGGCACGCGGGTTTCACAGACTGAACATGTGTGGGTCGACCACTGAACACCTGTCCGGAATCAGCCGGTGGCCTGGGTGATCTTCCATCGGTTTTCCGGCGATCTTCCTCCGCCAAGGCCCCTACGGGCGCTTTCTGTTCGACGATGCGCTCCGGACCACGTACACTCTCACCTCGTTGGCCATCAGCTGCCGCGCCGCAGGCGGTGCACACCGAGCACCCGGTCGGATGCGGTACGTTGGGGACACACAAAGGGTCGTAGCTCAATTGGTAGAGCACCGGTCTCCAAAACCGGCGGTTGGGGGTTCAAGTCCCTCCGGCCCTGCTACACACACCTTCGCCAGGATGTGTGCGCATGTACGTACAGCAATGCAACGCCGTGCGGCTCAGACCGGGCGCGGCACGGCCACGACCCGGGAACAGGTGAGGACGAATGGCGGACGCCGTGGGCTCCATCGACACGCCTGATGCCCAGGACGAGGCGCAGGAGTCGAGGAAGAAGGCCCGCAAGGGCGGTAAGCGGGCCAAGAAAGGTCCGTTCAAGAGGCTTGCCCTCTTCTACCGCCAGGTCATCGCCGAGCTACGCAAGGTCGTCTGGCCTACGCGCAACCAGCTGACGTCGTACACCACCGTGGTGATCTTCTTCGTCGCCGTCATGATCGCCCTGGTGACCGTGATTGACTATGGGCTCAACCACGCGGCCAAGTACGTCTTCGGCTGAGCCGAGAGCGAAGGGCGCCGAGGTACCCGGCGCCCCTTTCGCATGTTCCACCCCTATGTATCCAGGAAGAAGCAGCCACCGTGTCTGACACGAACCTGAACGACGACGCCATCGAGCCGGACGAGTCCGTGGACGACGAGCTCGACATCGTCGAGGGCGCGGACGAGCAGGACGAGTTCGAGGCTGCCGAGGCCGAGGCGGGCGAGCCGGCCGAGGAGGCCGCCCTGCAGGTCGTGGACGAGGACGAGACCACCGCCGACGAGACCGCCGAGGAAGAGATCGCGGAGGAGGAGTCCGAGCCGGTCGACCCCGTCGAGGCCCTCCGCGAGGAACTGCGCACTCTGCCCGGCGAGTGGTACGTCATCCACACCTACGCCGGTTACGAGAACCGCGTGAAGACCAACCTGGAGCAGCGCGCCGTCTCGCTGAACGTCGAGGACTACATCTTCCAGGCCGAGGTGCCGCAGGAAGAGGTCGTCCAGATCAAGAACGGCGACCGCAAGACGATCAAGCAGAACAAGCTCCCGGGCTACGTCCTCGTCCGCATGGACCTGACGAACGAGTCCTGGGGTGTCGTCCGCAACACCCCCGGCGTCACCGGATTCGTGGGCAACGCCTACGACCCGTACCCGCTGACCCTGGACGAGATCGTCAAGATGCTCGCCCCGGAGGCCGAGGAGAAGGCCGCCCGCGAGGCCGCCGAGGCCGAGGGCAAGCCCGCTCCGCAGCGCAAGGTCGAGGTCCAGGTGCTGGACTTCGAGGTCGGCGACTCGGTCACCGTCACCGACGGCCCGTTCGCCACGCTGCAGGCGACCATCAACGAGATCAACCCCGACTCGAAGAAGGTCAAGGGTCTGGTGGAGATCTTCGGTCGCGAGACGCCGGTCGAGCTTTCGTTCGACCAGATCCAGAAGAACTAGCAGCTTCTGGACGGACCGCTTCCGCGCAGGTCAGGCAGGCTCTCGTAGCCGGTCTGACCTGCTCGGTTTTCAGCCGCGCATCTATACCCGTTATCGTTGTGCGGTATGCCTTCATCCGGGACGCGACCCGGGCGGGGGCACGCCTCAATCGAAAGGACCCGGAGAGCAATGCCTCCCAAGAAGAAGAAGGTCACGGGGCTCATCAAGCTCCAGATCAACGCCGGTGCGGCGAACCCGGCTCCGCCGGTCGGCCCCGCGCTGGGCCAGCACGGCGTCAACATCATGGAGTTCTGCAAGGCGTACAACGCCGCGACCGAGTCGCAGCGTGGCTGGGTGATCCCGGTGGAGATCACGGTCTACGAGGACCGCTCCTTCACCTTCGTCACCAAGACGCCGCCGGCCGCCAAGATGATCCTCAAGGCCGCGGGTGTGGAGAAGGGCTCCGGCGAGCCGCACAAGACCAAGGTCGCCAAGATCACCGAGGCGCAGGTCCGCGAGATCGCCCAGACCAAGCTCCCCGACCTCAACGCCAACGACCTGGACGCCGCGTCGAAGATCATCGCCGGCACCGCCCGTTCCATGGGCATCACGGTCGAGGGCTGAGCCCAACTCCCGCACGTAGCAGAAGTGGCAGGGCCTGCTCGGCCCGGACCACGACTCCTCAGACACACACAGGAGCAGTAGTGAGCAAGCGCAGCAAGTCTCTCCGCGCTGCGGACGCCAAGATCGACCGGGAGAAGCTCTACGCCCCGCTCGAGGCCGTCCGTCTCGCCAAGGAGACCTCCACGACCAAGTTCGACGGCACCGTCGAGGTCGCCTTCCG
Organism: Streptomyces sp. NPDC051172; assembly: GCF_040682555.1. Taxonomy (NCBI): domain Bacteria; kingdom Bacillati; phylum Actinomycetota; class Actinomycetes; order Kitasatosporales; family Streptomycetaceae; genus Streptomyces; species Streptomyces sp. NPDC051172. Next base: position 105,120 of record NZ_JBFBBE010000020.1, on the reverse strand, counting down.
TCTGGGTGTCGACCCGCGCAAGGCCGACCAGATGGTCCGTGGCACCGTGAACCTTCCGCACGGCACCGGTAAGACCGCCCGGGTCCTGGTCTTCGCGACCGGTGACCGTGCTGCGGCCGCGGAGGCCGCGGGCGCCGACATCGTCGGCTCCGACGAACTGATCGACGAGGTCTCGAAGGGCCGCCTGGACTTCGACGCCGTCGTCGCCACCCCGGACCTCATGGGCAAGGTCGGCCGCCTCGGCCGCGTGCTCGGTCCCCGTGGTCTCATGCCGAACCCCAAGACCGGCACCGTGACCCCGGACGTGGCGAAGGCCGTCAACGACATCAAGGGCGGCAAGATCGAGTTCCGCGTCGACAAGCACTCGAACCTGCACTTCATCATCGGCAAGGTGTCGTTCGACGACAGCAAGCTGGTGGAGAACTACGGCGCCGCGCTGGAGGAGATCCTCCGTCTGAAGCCGTCCGCCGCCAAGGGTCGCTACATCAAGAAGGCCGCGATCAGCACCACGATCGGCCCCGGCATTCCGCTCGACCCCAACCGCACCCGCAACCTCCTCGTCGAGGAGGACCCGGCCGCCGTCTGATCCTGACGGCAGTCGCGCGTACGCGTTTTTCACACGAGCCCCGCAACCTCACTGGTGCGGGGCTCGTCCCTTTTCCCGGACGGGTGTCAGTGCTCTGCGTTAGCGTGCGGGCACAGCAATCGCACAGGGGTGGGGGACCGATGAAGAGCACGACCGTGCGCCGGGTCAGCCTTTCGATCGCAGCGCTGACCGCGCTGTCGGGCGTGGCAGCCTGCAGCTCCTCGGATGCCTCCGGAAAGCGCGAGGGGACCTCCGGCAAGGGCGCGGCGTACGTCAGCCCCATAGCGGCCCTGCGCACCGCTGAGAAGTCCACCGACGGCGCCGACTCGGTGAAGGTCGAGTCCACGACCACCATGGGCTCCCTGATGTCCATGACGGGCGACGGAGCCCTGGGCTGGGCGGACGGCCTCACCGGCAACATGACCATCACGTACACCGGCGGCACCGTCGCGGACACCATGCGCCGGCTCGGCACCACGTCGATGGAGGCCCGCTATCTGCCCGACGCCTACTACGCGAAGATGGGCGACAAGTTCGCCGAGCGGGCGGGCGGCAAGCACTGGCTCCGGTACGGCTACGCGGACCTCGCCGAGCTGGGTGGCAGCTCCGGCGCCTACCTCAGGGACCAGATGCAGAACACGACCCCCAACCAGTCGGTGAAGCTCCTGCTGGCATCCGGGGACGTCAAGGAGGTCGGCACCGAGAAGGTGCGCGGCGTCGACACCACGCACTACTCGGGCACGGTGGACGTCGCCGACCTCGCCCGCAAGAACTCCAACCTCACCGCGAGCCAGCTCGCCGGCCTGAAGAAGCAGCTCACCCAGGCCGGCGTCAGCACGGAGTCCGTCGACATCTGGGTCGACGACCAGAACCTCCTGGTCAAGAAGGTCGAGAAGGGCCGCTTGTCGGCCGGGGAGTACACCCAGACCGCGTACTACAGCGACTACGGCGTGCCGGTCTCCGCCACCGAGCCGCCGGCGAGTGACACCGAGGACTTCAAGCAGCTGCTGAAGAAGCAGGGCTGGACACCGGGCAGCAGCGACACCGCGAGCGGATCCGGCAGCAGCTCCTGAGGCGGCGGGGCTGCCGATGTCCGGGGGAATACGGAAGACTCCTGCAGCCTCCTGAGGTTAGGCTCGGCTCCTTACTGTGTATCAGCCATGCATTCCATGGGGGGAAATCAATGGGGACTTCCGTACGGGTTTCAGCGCGCCGTAAAGCGACGGGGGCCGGGGTCGCCGCCTTGCTGCTCGCCGGGGGAGCGGTCGGCTGTCAGAAGAGCGACTCCGCCGAGTCGCCCGCGATGACTCCGGCGGCGGCCGTCGCCAAGGCGGCGAAGAACAGCGAGGCGATCAAGTCCGCGCATTACAGGATGACGGGCCAGGTCCCGGGGGCCGGCCGGATGTCCGCCGAGGCGGCGGTGAGCATCAAGCCGCTGGCCATGAGCATGAAAATGACGGCCCAGAACCAGGCAGCCAAGGGCCCGGTCGAGATCCGCCTCGTCGGCAAGGCCATGTACATAGGCGGGAACGCCTCCATGGCCAAGGAGATGGACGGCAAGAGCTGGATCAAGCTCGACCTGTCCGCACTCGGCGGCAAGGGGCTGAACGCGGATCAGCTGGGCGCCGGCCAGGCCGACCAGAACCCGGCCGCCAACTCCACCTTCCTCACCGGCTCCAAGAACGTGAAGAAGGTCGGCACCGAGACCGTCGACGGGGTCAAGACCACCCACTACAAGGGCAAGGTCACCGTCGAGGACCTCAAGGCCTCGCTCAAGGACAAGGACAAGACGGTACGGGAGCAGCGCGAGAAGGCTCTGGAGCAGTACGAGAAGCTGGGCGTCGACTCGTTCACCATGGACGCGTGGATCGACGGCGACGACCACACCAAGCAGTTCCGGATGCGCGGCGAGGCCGACAAGGGCCCGCTCGACCTGACGATCACCTTCCTCGACATCAACCAGCCGGTGAAGGTGACGGCCCCGCCGGCCAAGGACACCGCCGACCTCGCCAAGATGATGAAGGGCGCCCAGAGCTGAGCCGTAGGACCGGATTTGCTTGACAGCGATCCGGTCACGTACCCTCCTGGAGAAGCCAAAGACCGCTGGTCGTTGCCGTGCGCTCCTGGAGGGTGCGGTGGCCGAAGGATCCGCTGAACCGCGGACGACCCGCGCAGGTGACTGTGGAAGTGCTCCCGGAGTTCGCAGCTGGCGCTGTGATGATCCGGTCGAGCTACGCCCCGTGCGCCTGCGCCGGGGCGTTTCGTTTGCTCCAGCCCCTTCCGAGCGGTCGTCATCACCCGGAAGGAGGCCGACGCTCATGGCAAGGCCCGACAAGGCTGCCGCGGTGGCCGAGCTCACGGAGCAGTTCCGTAGCTCGAACGCCGCTGTGCTGACCGAGTACCGGGGTCTCACCGTGGCGCAGCTCAAGACGCTGCGCCGTTCGCTCGGTGAGAACGCCCAGTACGCCGTGGTGAAGAACACGCTGACCAAGATTGCGGCCAACGAGGCCGGGATCTCGACGCTCGACGACCTGTTCAACGGTCCGACGGCGGTCGCCTTCGTCACCGGTGACCCGGTGGAGTCGGCGAAGGGTCTTCGTGACTTCGCCAAGGACAACCCGAACCTCGTCATCAAGGGCGGTGTCCTTGACGGCAAGGCGCTGTCCGCCGACGAGATCAAGAAGCTTGCGGACCTTGAGTCCCGCGAGGTTCTGCTCGCCAAGCTGGCGGGCGCCCTGAAGGGCAAGCAGACGCAGGCTGCACAGCTCTTCCAGGCGCTTCCGACGAAGCTCGTCCGCACCGTGGACGCCCTTCGCGCCAAGCAGGACGAGCAGGGCGGTGCCGAGTAACTCGGCTCGCGCATTGACCGCCGCCTGAGGCGACGGTCACAGCGGGCCGAACGTACGCCCGCCAGACATGTACATCCCGGCACCAGCCGAAATTAGTGGAAGGAAAGCCATCGTGGCTCTCACCCAGGACGAACTGCTCGCCGAGTTCGAGGGCATGACCCTCATCCAGCTCTCCGAGTTCGTGAAGGCGTTCGAGGAGAAGTTCGACGTCACCGCCGCTGCCGCGGCCGTCGTCGCCGCCCCCGCTGCCGGCGGTGCCGCCGGTGGTGCCGCCGAGGTCGAGGAGAAGGACGAGTTCGACGTCATCCTCACCGGCGCCGGCGACAAGAAGATCCAGGTCATCAAGGTCGTGCGTGAGCTGACCTCGCTGGGCCTGAAGGAGGCCAAGGACCTCGTGGACGGCGCCCCGAAGCCCGTTCTCGAGAAGGTCGCCAAGGACGCCGCCGAGAAGGCCGCCGAGTCCCTCAAGGGCGCCGGCGCCTCCGTCGAGGTCAAGTAAGACCTCTCGGCTCCACAGGGGCTGTAACGCCTGAGCACTGAAGAGCGATCATCCATCCGGGTGGTCGCTCTTCGGCGTTCCTGAGCGCCGAGTGGTGGCTGCCTTGCACCCTCGGGTGTGCGGAGTATGGTGATCTTCGTCGTGCCTCCAAGCACCCCAGGTGGTATGTGGTTTGGGCCATGGGGGCCTTGACGAACCGCACGCAGCGCGCAATTCTCAGGACGCGTCGTCACAAGGATCCGAATCCGAGGCATGGATCGACGACGAAGAGGGCAGTATCAACGTGCATTGAGGGCGTGGGCTTGCTGCAGGTGTTGAGAACAACGAGGGTCTCCGAAAACCGGGACTGGACATCAGTGTGCCGAGTGGCTACACTGACCCTTTGCGCTGCCTGTTAGCTGTCCCCTGCCCGTCACCAGGGGCATGCCCTCGCTTGAACACCGACGATCGGAACGACCCTGACCTGGCCTTTCGGCCAAATCGGGGAGTCCTGTCTCTGTGTGTGGGAGAGGGACCGGTACGCGCGTAGTGAGTCCGAGCCCTCGGAAGGACCCCCTCTTGGCCGCCTCGCGCACTGCCTCGACCGCGAATACGAACAACGGTGCCAGCACCGCCCCGCTGCGCATCTCCTTTGCAAAGATCAAGGAGCCCCTCGAGGTTCCCAACCTGCTCGCGCTGCAGACCGAGAGCTTTGACTGGCTGCTCGGGAACACCGCCTGGCAGAGTCGGGTCGAGGCGGCTCTGGAGTCCGGTCAGGACGTCCCCACCAAGTCCGGTCTGGAGGAGATCTTCGAGGAGATCTCTCCGATCGAGGACTTCTCCGGGTCGATGTCGCTGACGTTCCGCGACCACCGTTTCGAGCCGCCGAAGAACAGCATCGACGAGTGCAAGGAGCGCGACTTCACGTACGCCGCTCCGCTCTTCGTGACGGCTGAGTTCACCAACAACGAGACCGGCGAGATCAAGTCCCAGACGGTCTTCATGGGCGACTTCCCGCTCATGACCCACAAGGGCACCTTCGTCATCAACGGCACCGAGCGTGTCGTGGTGTCGCAGCTGGTCCGTTCGCCCGGCGTCTACTTCGACTCCTCGATCGACAAGACGTCCGACAAGGACATCTTCTCGGCCAAGATCATCCCGTCCCGGGGTGCCTGGCTGGAGATGGAGATCGACAAGCGCGACATGGTCGGTGTGCGCATCGACCGCAAGCGCAAGCAGTCCGTGACCGTTCTGCTCAAGGCTCTCGGTTGGACGACCGAGCAGATCCTGGAGGAGTTCGGCGAGTACGAGTCGATGCGCGCCACCCTGGAGAAGGACCACACCCAGGGCCAGGACGACGCGCTGCTCGACATCTACCGCAAGCTGCGCCCGGGCGAGCCCCCGACGCGTGAGGCCGCGCAGACGCTGCTGGAGAACCTGTACTTCAACCCGAAGCGTTACGACCTCGCCAAGGTCGGCCGCTACAAGGTCAACAAGAAGCTGGGTGCGGAGGCCCCGCTCGACGCGGGCATCCTGACCGTCGAGGACGTCATCTCGACGATCAAGTACCTGGTGAAGCTGCACGCCGGCGAGACCGAGACGGCCGCGGACAACGGCCAGACGATCGTTGTCGAGACCGACGACATCGACCACTTCGGCAACCGTCGTCTGCGCAGCGTCGGCGAGCTCATCCAGAACCAGGTCCGCACGGGTCTGGCTCGTATGGAACGCGTCGTCCGCGAGCGCATGACGACTCAGGACGTCGAGGCGATCACGCCGCAGACCCTGATCAACATCCGGCCGGTCGTCGCCTCCATCAAGGAGTTCTTCGGCACCAGCCAGCTGTCGCAGTTCATGGACCAGAACAACCCGCTGTCGGGTCTCACCCACAAGCGCCGTCTGTCGGCTCTTGGCCCGGGTGGTCTCTCCCGTGAGCGGGCCGGCTTCGAGGTCCGTGACGTGCACCCGTCTCACTACGGCCGTATGTGCCCCATTGAGACCCCCGAAGGCCCGAACATCGGTCTGATCGGTTCGCTCGCCTCCTACGGCCGCGTCAACGCGTTCGGTTTCGTGGAGACGCCGTACCGCAAGGTCGTCGACGGTCAGGTCACCGACGAGGTGGACTACCTGACGGCCGACGAGGAGGACCGCTTCGTCATCGCGCAGGCCAACGCCACGCTCAACGACGACCTGCGCTTCACCGAGAACCGTGTCCTGGTCCGCCGTCGTGGCGGCGAGGTCGACTACGTCGCCGGTGACGACGTGGACTACATGGACGTCTCGCCGCGCCAGATGGTGTCGGTCGCGACCGCCATGATCCCGTTCCTCGAGCACGACGACGCCAACCGTGCCCTCATGGGCGCGAACATGATGCGTCAGGCCGTACCCCTGATCAAGAGCGAGTCCCCGCTCGTCGGCACCGGCATGGAGTACCGCTCCGCCGTCGACGCCGGCGACGTGGTCAAGGCCGAGAAGGCGGGTGTGGTCCAGGAGGTCTCCGCGGACTACATCACCACCGCCAACGACGACGGCACGTACATCACGTACCGCCTGGCCAAGTTCGCCCGCTCCAACCAGGGCACCTCGGTCAACCAGAAGGTCATCGTCAACGAGGGCGACCGGATCATCGAGGGCCAGGTCCTGGCCGACGGTCCGGCCACCGAGAACGGCGAGATGGCGCTGGGCAAGAACCTGCTCGTGGCGTTCATGCCGTGGGAGGGTCACAACTACGAGGACGCGATCATCCTGTCGCAGCGCCTCGTGCAGGACGACGTCCTCTCCTCGATCCACATCGAGGAGCACGAGGTCGACGCCCGTGACACCAAGCTCGGCCCCGAGGAGATCACCCGGGACATCCCGAACGTCTCCGAGGAGGTCCTCGCCGACCTCGACGAGCGCGGCATCATCCGTATCGGTGCCGAGGTCGTCGCCGGCGACATCCTCGTCGGCAAGGTCACGCCCAAGGGTGAGACCGAGCTGACCCCGGAGGAGCGCCTGCTCCGTGCGATCTTCGGTGAGAAGGCCCGTGAGGTCCGTGACACCTCGCTGAAGGTGCCGCACGGCGAGATCGGCAAGGTCATCGGCGTCCGCGTCTTCGACCGCGAGGAGGGCGACGAGCTTCCCCCCGGTGTGAACCAGCTGGTGCGCGTGTACGTGGCGCAGAAGCGCAAGATCACCGACGGCGACAAGCTCGCCGGCCGTCACGGCAACAAGGGTGTCATCTCGAAGATCCTGCCCATCGAGGACATGCCGTTCCTCGAGGACGGAACTCCGGTCGACATCATCCTCAACCCGCTGGGTGTGCCGTCCCGAATGAACCCGGGACAGGTTCTCGAGATCCACCTCGGCTGGCTCGCCAGCCGTGGCTGGGACGTCTCCGGTCTCGCCGACGAGTGGGCGCAGCGCCTGCAGGCCATCGGCGCCGACCAGGTCGACCCGGGCACGAACGTCGCGACCCCCGTCTTCGACGGTGCGCGCGAGGACGAGCTCGCGGGTCTGCTGCAGCACACCATCCCGAACCGCGACGGCGAGCGCATGGTGCTCCCGTCCGGCAAGGCGCGGCTGTTCGACGGCCGTAGCGGTGAGCCGTTCCCGGAGCCGATCTCGGTCGGCTACATGTACATCCTGAAGCTGCACCACCTGGTCGACGACAAGCTGCACGCGCGTTCGACCGGCCCGTACTCGATGATCACCCAGCAGCCGCTGGGTGGTAAGGCCCAGTTCGGTGGCCAGCGGTTCGGCGAGATGGAGGTGTGGGCGCTGGAGGCATACGGCGCCGCATACGCCCTCCAGGAGCTGCTGACCATCAAGTCCGACGACGTCACCGGCCGCGTGAAGGTCTACGAGGCCATCGTCAAGGGCGAGAACATCCCCGAGCCCGGCATCCCCGAGTCCTTCAAGGTGCTCATCAAGGAGATGCAGTCGCTCTGCCTGAACGTGGAGGTGCTGTCCAGCGACGGTATGTCCATCGAGATGCGTGACACCGACGAGGATGTCTTCCGCGCTGCGGAGGAGCTCGGCATCGACCTGTCCCGGCGCGAGCCGAGCAGCGTCGAAGAGGTCTGACGGGAGTCCGGCCGGAGGCCCTGGTGAGGACCCTCCGGCCGGCCCCTGGACCCCCGTATCAGACCAAAGACTTACAACCCTGAGAGGGATTGACGCATAGTGCTCGACGTCAACTTCTTCGACGAGCTCCGGATCGGCCTGGCCACCGCTGACGACATCCGTCAGTGGAGCCACGGCGAGGTCAAGAAGCCCGAGACGATCAACTACCGCACCCTCAAGCCCGAGAAGGACGGACTCTTCTGCGAGAAGATCTTCGGTCCGACCCGGGACTGGGAGTGCTACTGCGGCAAGTACAAGCGTGTCCGGTTCAAGGGCATCATCTGTGAGCGCTGCGGCGTCGAGGTCACTCGCGCCAAGGTGCGCCGTGAGCGGATGGGCCACATCGAACTGGCCGCCCCCGTCACGCACATCTGGTACTTCAAGGGCGTCCCGTCGCGTCTGGGCTACCTGCTCGACCTGGCTCCCAAGGACCTCGAGAAGGTCATCTACTTCGCGGCGTACATGATCACGTACGTCGACGAGGAGCGCCGTACCCGCGACCTGCCCTCCCTGGAGGCGCACGTCTCCGTGGAGCGTCAGCAGGTCGAGAACCGCCGGGACGCCGACCTGGAGGCCCGCGCCAAGAAGCTCGAGTCCGACCTGGCCGAGCTCGAGGCCGAGGGTGCCAAGGCCGACGTGCGCCGCAAGGTGCGCGAGGGTGCCGAGCGTGAGATGAAGCAGCTGCGCGACCGTGCGCAGCGCGAGATCGACCGTCTCGACGAGGTGTGGACCCGGTTCAAGAACCTCAAGGTCCAGGACCTGGAGGGCGACGAGCTCCTCTACCGCGAGCTGCGGGACCGCTTCGGCACGTACTTCGACGGTTCGATGGGTGCCGCGGCGCTGCAGAAGCGCCTGGAGTCCTTCGACCTGGAGGAGGAGGCCGAGCGCCTCCGCGAGATCATCCGCACCGGCAAGGGCCAGAAGAAGACCCGTGCGCTGAAGCGGCTGAAGGTGGTGTCTGCGTTCCTGCAGACCTCCAACAGCCCCAAGGGCATGGTCCTCGACTGCGTCCCGGTCATCCCGCCGGACCTTCGCCCGATGGTGCAGCTGGACGGTGGCCGCTTCGCGACCTCCGACCTGAACGACCTGTACCGCCGTGTGATCAACCGCAACAACCGACTGAAGCGCCTTCTCGACCTCGGTGCCCCCGAGATCATCGTCAACAACGAGAAGCGCATGCTCCAGGAGGCCGTCGACGCGCTGTTCGACAACGGCCGTCGCGGTCGCCCGGTCACGGGCCCCGGCAACCGCCCGCTGAAGTCCCTCAGCGACATGCTGAAGGGCAAGCAGGGCCGTTTCCGTCAGAACCTGCTCGGCAAGCGTGTGGACTACTCCGCGCGTTCCGTGATCGTCGTCGGTCCGCAGCTGAAGCTGCACCAGTGCGGTCTGCCGAAGGCGATGGCGCTGGAGCTCTTCAAGCCGTTCGTGATGAAGCGCCTGGTCGACCTGAACCACGCGCAGAACATCAAGAGCGCCAAGCGCATGGTGGAGCGCGGCCGTACGGTCGTGTACGACGTCCTCGAAGAGGTCATCGCCGAGCACCCGGTTCTGCTGAACCGTGCTCCCACCCTGCACCGCCTCGGCATCCAGGCCTTCGAGCCGCAGCTGGTCGAGGGCAAGGCCATCCAGATCCACCCGCTCGTCTGCACCGCGTTCAACGCGGACTTCGACGGTGACCAGATGGCCGTGCACCTGCCGCTGTCCGCGGAGGCGCAGGCCGAGGCCCGCATCCTGATGCTGTCCTCGAACAACATCCTCAAGCCCGCCGACGGCCGTCCGGTGACGATGCCGACCCAGGACATGGTCCTCGGTCTGTTCTTCCTCACCACCGACGGCGAGCTGCGTGACACCAAGGGCGAGGGCCGGTCCTTCGGCTCCACGGCCGAGGCGATCATGGCGTTCGACGCCGGCGAGCTGGCGCTGCAGTCCGCGGTCGACATCCGCTTCCCGGTGGGCACCATTCCGCCGCGCGGCTGGACCCCGCCCGCCGTCGAGGAGGGCGAGCCGGAGTACCAGACCGGTGACACCTTCCGGCTGCGCACCACCCTGGGCCGCGCGCTCTTCAACGAGCTGCTGCCCGAGGACTACCCGTTCGTCGACTACTCGGTGGGCAAGAAGCAGCTCTCCGAGATCGTCAACGACCTGGCCGAGCGCTACCCCAAGGTCATCGTGGCGGCGACGCTCGACAACCTGAAGGCGGCGGGCTTCTACTGGGCGACCCGTTCCGGTGTCACCGTGGCCATCTCCGACGTCGTCGTTCCCGAGGCGAAGAAGGAGATCGTCAAGGGCTACGAGGCGCAGGACGAGAAGGTCCAGAAGCAGTACGAGCGCGGTCTGATCACCAAGGAAGAGCGCACTCAGGAGCTCATCGCGATCTGGACCAAGGCGACCAACGAGGTCGCCGAGGCGATGAACGAGAACTTCCCCAAGACGAACCCCATCTTCATGATGGTTGACTCGGGTGCCCGAGGAAACATGATGCAGATGCGGCAGATCGCCGGTATGCGTGGTCTGGTGTCGAACGCCAAGAACGAGACGATCCCGCGTCCGATCAAGGCGTCGTTCCGTGAGGGTCTGTCCGTGCTGGAGTACTTCATCTCCACGCACGGTGCCCGTAAGGGTCTGGCCGACACCGCTCTGCGTACCGCCGACTCGGGTTACCTGACCCGTCGTCTGGTGGACGTCTCGCAGGACGTCATCATCCGCGAGGAGGACTGCGGCACCGAGCGCGGTCTGAAGCTGCGGATCGCCAACCGCGGCGCCGACGGTGTGCTGCGCAAGGCGGACGACGTCGAGACCAGCGTCTACGCCCGCATGCTCGCCGAGGACGTCGTCATCGACGGCAAGGTGATCGCGCCGGCCAACGTGGACCTGGGCGACGTGCTCATCGACCAGCTGGTGCACCACGGTGTCGAGGAGGTCAAGACCCGCTCGATCCTGACCTGTGAGTCCCAGGTCGGCACCTGCGCCATGTGCTACGGCCGCTCGCTGGCCACCGGCAAGCTGGTCGACATCGGTGAGGCGGTCGGCATCATCGCCGCCCAGTCCATCGGTGAGCCCGGTACCCAGCTGACGATGCGTACCTTCCACACCGGTGGTGTGGCCGGTGACGACATCACCCAGGGTCTGCCGCGTGTCGTCGAGCTCTTCGAGGCCCGTACCCCGAAGGGTGTCGCCCCGATCTCCGAGGCCTCCGGCCGCGTCCGGATCGAGGAGACCGAGAAGACCAAGAAGATCGTCGTCACCCCGGACGACGGCAGCGACGAGACGGCGTACCCGATCTCGAAGCGTGCCCGACTCCTGGTGAGCGAGGGCGAGCACGTCGAGGTGGGCCAGAAGCTCACGGTGGGTGCCACCAACCCGCACGACGTGCTGCGCATCCTGGGCCAGCGTGCCGTCCAGGTCCACCTGGTCGGCGAGGTCCAGAAGGTCTACAACTCGCAGGGTGTGTCGATCCACGACAAGCACATCGAGATCATCATCCGGCAGATGCTCCGCCGTGTGACGATCATCGAGTCCGGCGACGCCGAGCTGCTGCCCGGCGAGCTGGTCGAGCGCTCGAAGTTCGAGGTCGAGAACCGTCGTGTGGTCCAGGAAGGCGGCCACCCGGCCTCCGGCCGTCCGCAGCTGATGGGTATCACCAAGGCCTCGCTGGCGACCGAGTCGTGGCTGTCGGCGGCGTCCTTCCAGGAGACGACCAGGGTCCTCACGGACGCGGCGATCAACGCCAAGTCCGACTCCCTGATCGGCCTCAAGGAGAACGTCATCATCGGTAAGCTCATCCCGGCCGGTACGGGCCTGTCCCGCTACCGCAACATCCGGGTCGAGCCGACCGAGGAGGCCAAGGCCGCTATGTACTCGGCCGTCGGCTACGACGACATCGACTACTCGCCGTTCGGCACCGGCTCCGGCCAGGCCGTCCCGCTGGAGGACTACGACTACGGTCCGTACAACCAGTAAGCGAGCAGCTTGAGCCGAAGGGCGGTCGCCCCCGTTGGGGGTGGCCGCCCTTCGGCGTTGCAAGACGTCAGGACGCGCCCCTGCGGCCCTGGCAGCAGGCCTGGCAGGGGCTGACCGTCCCGTCCGTCCGCGCCTGCCACGCCGGGGCCCGGGCCGGTCGGTCAGGCCGCTCCGGCCGTGCCCGCGGCCTTTCTGGCGGCCCCGCCGCCCATGAACGGCAAGGCGGTCGGCGCCATGGTCTGCGGGATCCCCACGTTCTTCACCGCCGGGCTCTCCGGGAGCCCGCGGTCGTCCTCGGCCGGCTGTCGGTCGCCGGATGGGCGCTGGTCATCACGATCCTCGTCGCCGCGGCCCTGGCCTCCGCATGACCTGCGGTGACGTAGCTGCTCGGGGTGTCGGGAACGTGAATTCGAAGATCATGTACGGCGTAGGGTCTTGACACGCTTCGCATGGCGATGCGGGCGCGGCCCATTTGTTTTGACCGCAGCGTATGAGGTAGGTACGCTCAGACCTTGTGCCTGGGGTGTGCCCTGGCTCTCGTGCGTGCCTTCAACCGCATAGCGAGCCGTCATTGGCCACCGTAATCTGCGCCCTTTCCGCCTGGCGGCGGGAGTCTGCCGGATTCGACACACCCGACCGCGTGGGTCGGCGACGTTCCAGGTTAGCTTCACCATTCGGCACACAGAAACCGGAGAAGTAGTGCCTACGATCCAGCAGCTGGTCCGCAAGGGCCGGCAGGACAAGGTCGAGAAGAACAAGACGCCCGCACTCGAGGGTTCCCCTCAGCGTCGTGGCGTCTGCACGCGTGTGTTCACGACCACCCCGAAGAAGCCGAACTCGGCCCTGCGTAAGGTCGCGCGTGTGCGTCTGACCAGCGGGATCGAGGTCACCGCTTACATTCCGGGTGAGGGACACAACCTGCAGGAGCACTCCATCGTGCTCGTGCGTGGTGGCCGTGTGAAGGACCTGCCGGGTGTTCGCTACAAGATCATCCGCGGTTCCCTTGACACCCAGGGTGTGAAGAACCGCAAGCAGGCCCGCAGCCGCTACGGCGCCAAGAAGGAGAAGTAGAAAATGCCTCGTAAGGGCCCCGCCCCGAAGCGCCCGGTCATCATCGACCCGGTCTACGGTTCTCCCCTGGTGACGTCGCTCATCAACAAGGTGCTGCTGAACGGCAAGCGCTCCACCGCCGAGCGCATCGTCTACGGCGCCATGGAGGGTCTGCGTGAGAAGACGGGCAACGACCCGATCATCACGCTGAAGCGCGCGCTGGAGAACATCAAGCCGACCCTCGAGGTCAAGTCCCGCCGTGTCGGTGGTGCGACGTACCAGGTTCCGATCGAGGTCAAGCCCGGTCGCGCCAACACGCTCGCGCTGCGCTGGCTGGTCGGTTACTCCCGCGCCCGTCGCGAGAAGACCATGACCGAGCGTCTGCTCAACGAGCTTCTCGACGCTTCGAACGGCCTCGGTGCGGCCGTCAAGAAGCGCGAGGACACGCACAAGATGGCCGAGTCCAACAAGGCCTTCGCGCACTACCGCTGGTAGTCGCTACCCACATCGAGACCGAGAGAAGACTGAAGCCTTATGGCTACCACTTCACTTGACCTGGCCAAGGTCCGCAACATTGGGATCATGGCCCACATCGACGCGGGCAAGACGACCACCACCGAGCGGATCCTGTTCTACACCGGTGTGTCCTACAAGATCGGTGAGGTCCACGACGGCGCTGCCACCATGGACTGGATGGAGCAGGAGCAGGAGCGTGGCATCACGATCACCTCTGCTGCCACCACCTGTCACTGGCCGCTGGAAGACGTCGACCACACCATCAACATCATCGACACCCCGGGCCACGTCGACTTCACCGTCGAGGTGGAGCGTTCCCTGCGCGTGCTCGACGGTGCCGTGACGGTGTTCGACGGCGTCGCCGGCGTTGAGCCCCAGTCCGAGACGGTGTGGCGTCAGGCGGACCGCTACGGCGTCCCCCGCATCTGCTTCGTCAACAAGCTCGACCGGACCGGTGCCGAGTTCCACCGCTGCGTCGACATGATCTCTGACCGCCTCGGCGCTCAGCCGATCGTGATGCAGCTCCCGATCGGTGCCGAGGCCGACTTCAAGGGCGTCGTCGACCTCGTGACGATGAAGGCCTTCGTGTGGTCCGCCGAGGCCACCAAGGGTGAGATGTACGACATCGTCGACATCCCGGCCACGCACACCGAGGCTGCCGAGGAGTACCGCGGCAAGCTGATCGAGGCCGTCGCCGAGAACGACGAAGAGATCATGGAGCTGTACCTGGAGGGCGAGGAGCCTTCCGTGGAGCAGCTGTACGCCGCGATCCGTCGTATCACCATCGCGTCCGGCAAGTCGAAGGACACCACGGTCACCCCGGTGTTCTGCGGCACCGCGTTCAAGAACAAGGGCGTCCAGCCCCTGCTCGACGCGGTCGTGCGCTACCTGCCCTCTCCCGTTGACATCGAGGCCATCGAGGGCCACGACGTCAAGGACGCGGAGACGGTCGTCAAGCGCAAGCCGTCCGACGAAGAGCCGCTGTCGGCGCTGGCGTTCAAGATCATGAGCGACCCGCACCTCGGCAAGCTCACCTTCGTCCGGGTGTACTCCGGTCGCCTGGAGTCCGGCACGGCCGTGCTGAACTCCGTCAAGGGCCGCAAGGAGCGCATCGGCAAGATCTACCGTATGCACGCGAACAAGCGTGAGGAGATCGAGTCGGTGGGCGCCGGCGACATCGTCGCCGTGATGGGTCTGAAGCAGACCACGACCGGTGAGACGCTGTGCGACGAGAAGGCCCCGGTGATCCTGGAGTCCATGGACTTCCCGGCGCCGGTCATCCAGGTCGCCATCGAGCCCAAGTCGAAGGGCGACCAGGAGAAGCTGGGCATCGCGATCCAGCGCCTGGCCGAGGAGGACCCGTCCTTCCAGGTCCACTCGGACGAGGAGACCGGCCAGACCATCATCGGTGGCATGGGCGAGCTGCACCTCGAGGTGCTGGTCGACCGTATGCGCCGTGAGTTCAAGGTCGAGGCCAACGTCGGCAAGCCGCAGGTCGCCTACCGCGAGACGATCCGCAAGGCCGTCGAGCGCGTGGACTACACCCACAAGAAGCAGACCGGTGGTACCGGTCAGTTCGCCAAGGTGCAGATCGCGATCGAGCCCATCGAGGGCGGCGACGCCTCGTACGAGTTCGTGAACAAGGTGACCGGTGGCCGCATCCCGAAGGAGTACATCCCTTCGGTGGACGCCGGTGCGCAGGAGGCCATGCAGTTCGGCATCCTCGCGGGCTACGAGATGACGGGCGTCCGCGTCACGCTCATCGACGGTGGCTACCACGAGGTCGACTCCTCCGAGCTCGCCTTCAAGATCGCCGGTTCGCAGGCCTTCAAGGAGGCCGCGCGCAAGGCCAGCCCCGTGCTGCTCGAGCCGATGATGGCCGTCGAGGTCACCACGCCCGAGGACTACATGGGTGAGGTCATCGGCGACATCAACTCCCGCCGTGGTCAGATCCAGGCCATGGAGGAGCGGGCCGGTGCCCGCGTCGTGAAGGGCCTCGTGCCCCTCTCGGAGATGTTCGGCTACGTCGGAGACCTCCGCAGCAAGACCTCGGGTCGCGCAAGCTACTCGATGCAGTTCGACTCCTACGCCGAGGTTCCGCGGAACGTCGCCGAGGAGATCATCGCGAAGGCCAAGGGCGAGTAACGCACTGCGTTAACGCACTGCGTTCACACGCCGTAGGCTTGACTCCGGAGCCTCACGGGGCATTCCGCCGCAAGAGCGGAGGAATGCCCCGGGGATCCGGGCCATCCAGCAAAGATCACCTGGCGCCGATGAAGTAAGGCGTACAGAACCACTCCACAGGAGGACCCCAGTGGCGAAGGCGAAGTTCGAGCGGACTAAGCCGCACGTCAACATCGGCACCATCGGTCACATCGACCACGGTAAGACGACCCTCACGGCCGCCATTACCAAGGTGCTGCACGACGCGTTCCCGGACCTGAACGAGGCCTCGGCGTTCGACCAGATCGACAAGGCTCCTGAAGAGCGCCAGCGCGGTATCACCATCTCCATCGCGCACGTCGAGTACCAGACGGAGACGCGTCACTACGCGCACGTCGACTGCCCCGGTCACGCGGACTACATCAAGAACATGATCACCGGTGCTGCCCAGATGGACGGCGCCATCCTCGTGGTCGCCGCCACCGACGGCCCGATGCCGCAGACCAAGGAGCACGTGCTCCTGGCCCGCCAGGTCGGCGTTCCGTACATCGTCGTCGCCCTGAACAAGGCCGACATGGTGGACGACGAGGAGATCCTGGAGCTCGTCGAGCTCGAGGTCCGTGAGCTGCTCTCCGAGTACGAGTTCCCGGGCGACGACGTCCCGGTCGTCAAGGTCTCGGCGCTCAAGGCGCTCGAGGGCGACAAGGAGTGGGGCCAGTCGGTCCTGGACCTGATGGCCGCCGTCGACACCGCGATCCCGGAGCCGGAGCGCGACGTCGACAAGCCCTTCCTGATGCCGATCGAGGACGTCTTCACGATCACCGGTCGCGGTACGGTCGTCACCGGCCGTATCGAGCGTGGTGTCCTGAAGGTCAACGAGACCGTCGACATCATCGGCATCAAGACCGAGAAGACCACCACCACGGTCACCGGCATCGAGATGTTCCGCAAGCTGCTCGACGAGGGCCAGGCCGGTGAGAACGTCGGTCTGCTGCTCCGCGGCATCAAGCGCGAGGACGTCGAGCGCGGCCAGGTCATCATCAAGCCGGGCTCGGTCACCCCGCACACCGAGTTCGAGGCGCAGGCCTACATCCTGTCCAAGGACGAGGGTGGCCGTCACACGCCGTTCTTCAACAACTACCGTCCGCAGTTCTACTTCCGTACCACGGACGTGACCGGCGTCGTGACCCTCCCCGAGGGCACCGAGATGGTCATGCCGGGCGACAACACTGAGATGAAGGTCGAGCTCATCCAGCCCATCGCCATGGAAGAGGGCCTGAAGTTCGCCATCCGTGAGGGTGGCCGGACGGTCGGCGCCGGCCAGGTCACCAAGATCAACAAGTGAGCTTGTTGACTTGACCTGGTAGCTCCAGCGCGAGCTCCTGAAGGGGCCCGTACGACTTCGGTCGTACGGGCCCTTTCGCTTGCCCGGCGTCCGCCCCCGCCGTGAGCTTCCCGCCCTGATGGTGGTCGTGCACCACCGCGTCGGCAGCCGGCGGCGGATCGCGTGCGGTCTCCTTGGCGCCTGGGGGAGTCGGAAGCACCCGGTCACGGCGTCATCGCCTTGCCGCCGAAGGCCACGGCGAGATGGCCGTCCGAGGCCAGGGACCAGCCCAGGGAGCCGTTCGTGCCGCTCACCCTGAAGCGGCACGAGATGTTCGTCCGGAACACGGACGTTCCCGTGTCGAACGAGGAGTTGCGCTCGCCGCGGACGTGCCAGTGGTCGGCGTTCAACTGGAGCCCGCGGTTCGACGAACTCTCGCTCTGCGCCAAGAAGTTGAGCACCGGGGTCTCGCCCGGGTAGGCGGACAGGGTGGTGCGGGCAGTCGAGGTGCCGTTGCTGCCGTGCGTCAATAGTTACGTGCTTGATTCTTGTTCGCGGACATGAACAAGGGGCGACGCGCGGCGAGGGTCCGTCCGGGGCTCGTCCGAGGGATGTCGAGGGTGCGGGTTTGACCTGCGTCACCCTCGGGGTATTCTCTCCGGCTCGATTGGCCAGGCCCCTGCCCCGTATGGCAGACTGTCGGAGTTGCTCGGTCGAGTGTTGATGCTGTGCGCCTCCCGCCGGGAGGACCGGAAGCGAGTCCCACAGTACTCGTCGCCCTAACTGCCGTAAGGCAGCACTGGGGCGGACGTACGGGAATCTTTCGGGAAGTGCGGTGCGGCACTGGCCAGGCACCCGGGTGAACCTCTTTCCCAGGCAAGGGATGTTCGAACAAGGGACATCTGTGTCAGCGGAAGCGCGACACGCCCGACCGCGTGGGTCGGCGAAGGAGCGTTGGAGGGCCGGGTTCCAGAGCGTGAAGAGACAAAGGACTACTGAGTAGCCATGGCGGGACAGAAGATCCGCATCCGGCTCAAGGCCTACGACCACGAGGTCATCGACTCTTCGGCGAAGAAGATCGTCGAGACGGTGACCCGTACTGGTGCGTCGGTCGCGGGCCCGGTGCCGCTGCCCACTGAGAAGAACGTGTACTGCGTCATCAAGTCGCCGCACAAGTACAAGGACTCGCGCGAGCACTTCGAGATGCGCACGCACAAGCGCCTGATCGACATCCTCGACCCGACGCCCAAGACCGTTGACTCTCTGATGCGACTCGACCTCCCGGCCGGTGTCGACATCGAGATCAAGCTCTGAGGGCCGGTGATCTGAGAATGGCTAAGCAGATCAAGGGCATCCTGGGCGAGAAGCTCGGCATGACGCAGGTGTGGGACGAGAACAACCGTGTTGTTCCGGTCACCGTCGTCAAGGCCGGCCCGAACGTCGTCACCCAGGTGCGTACGAACGACAGCGACGGCTACGAGTCGGTTCAGATCGCCTTCGGCGAGATCGACCCGCGCAAGGTGAACAAGCCCCTCAAGGGCCACTTCGCCAAGGCCGACGTCACCCCCCGCCGCCACCTCGTCGAGCTTCGTACCGCTGACGCCAGCGAGTACACCCTCGGCCAGGAGATCACCGCTGAGGTGTTCGAGGCGGGCGTCAAGGTCGACGTCACCGGCAAGAGCAAGGGCAAGGGCTTCGCCGGTGTCATGAAGCGCCACAACTTCCGTGGCCTCGGCGCCGGACACGGCACCCAGCGCAAGCACCGCTCTCCCGGTTCCATCGGTGGCTGCGCCACCCCGGGCCGTGTGTTCAAGGGCCTCCGCATGGCGGGTCGCATGGGCAACGAGCGCGTCACCACCCAGAACCTGACCGTCCACGCCGTTGACGCGGAGAAGGGTCTGCTGCTCATCAAGGGCGCGGTTCCCGGTCCGAACGGCGGCCTCGTCCTGGTCCGCACCGCGGCCAAGGGGGCCTGAGGTACCGATGAGCACTGTTGACATCCTTTCGCCTGCCGGCGAGAAGACCGGTAGCGTCGAGCTCCCCGCGGAGATCTTCGGCGTGGAGAAGGTCAGCATCCCGCTGATCCACCAGGTCGTCGTCGCGCAGAACGCCGCTGCCCGTCAGGGCACGCACAAGACCAAGACCCGTGGCGAGGTTCGCGGTGGCGGCAAGAAGCCGTACCGCCAGAAGGGCACCGGCCGCGCCCGTCAGGGCTCGACCCGCGCCCCGCAGTTCGCCGGTGGTGGCGTCGTGCACGGTCCCGTGCCGCGTGACTACTCGCAGCGGACCCCGAAGAAGATGAAGGCCGCGGCCCTGCGCCACGCCCTCACCGACCGGGCCCGCCACAACCGCATCCACGTCGTCTCCGGCGTGATCGAGGGCGAGACCCCCAGCACCAAGGCCGCTCGCACGCTGTTCGGCAAGATCTCGGAGCGCAAGAACCTGCTCCTGGTCGTCGAGCGCGCCGACGAGGCCGCGTGGCTGTCCGCCCGCAACCTGCCCCAGGTCCACATCCTGGAGCCGGGCCAGCTGAACACGTACGACGTGATCGTCTCGGACGACGTGGTCTTCACCCAGGCCGCTCTCGAGTCCTTCGTCGCCGGCCCGAAGGCCAACGACACCGAAGGGAGCGAGGCCTGATGGCTACGCGTCACCCGAGCATTGCCTCCAAGGCTGCGAAGGCCGCCAAGGCCGCGCGCGTCGCCAAGGCGCGTCGCCACGAGGCCGAGGGCAAGAACACCGTCGAGACCCCGCTGAGCAAGTCGTACACGGACCCCCGTGACGTGCTGCTCAAGCCGGTCGTCTCCGAGAAGAGCTACGCGCTTCTCGACGAGAACAAGTACACGTTCATCGTCGACCCGAGTGCCAACAAGACCCAGATCAAGCAGGCCGTCCAGGCGGTCTTCTCGGTCAAGGTCACCGGGGTCAACACGATCAACCGCATCGGCAAGCGCAAGCGGACCCGCACCGGCTTCGGCCAGCGTGCGGCCACCAAGCGCGCGATCGTGACCCTCGCCGAGGGCGACCGTATCGACATCTTCGGCGGTCCGACCGCGTAAGCGGGTCGGATCGTCCGATATCGGACGAGGACTGAGAAATGGGAATCCGCAAGTACAAGCCGACTACGCCGGGCCGCCGTGGCTCCAGCGTCGCCGACTTCGTCGAGGTCACGCGGTCCACGCCGGAGAAGTCGCTGGTCCGCCCGCTGCACAGCAAGGGCGGCCGTAACAACGCCGGTCGTGTGACCGTTCGCCACCAGGGTGGCGGACACAAGCGCGCCTACCGCGTGATCGACTTCCGTCGTCACGACAAGGACGGCGTGCCGGCGAAGGTCGCGCACATCGAGTACGACCCCAACCGCACCGCGCGCATCGCGCTGCTG
Source organism: Streptomyces sp. NPDC051172 (assembly GCF_040682555.1). Lineage (NCBI taxonomy): Bacteria > Bacillati > Actinomycetota > Actinomycetes > Kitasatosporales > Streptomycetaceae > Streptomyces > Streptomyces sp. NPDC051172. The sequence continues at coordinate 84,708 of NZ_JBFBBE010000020.1, read as the reverse complement.
CACTACGCGGACGGCGAGAAGCGCTACATCCTCGCCCCGCGCAACCTGCAGCAGGGCGACCGCGTCGAGAACGGTCCCGGGGCCGACATCAAGCCGGGCAACAACCTGGCGCTCCGCAACATCCCGGTCGGTACCACGATCCACGCGATCGAGCTCCGTCCCGGTGGCGGCGCCAAGTTCGCCCGCTCCGCCGGTGCCTCCGTGCAGCTGCTCGCGAAGGAGGGCTCGATGGCCCACCTCCGCATGCCGTCCGGTGAGATCCGCCTGGTCGACCAGCGCTGCCGCGCCACGGTCGGCGAGGTCGGCAACGCCGAGCAGAGCAACATCAACTGGGGCAAGGCCGGCCGCAAGCGCTGGCTGGGCGTCCGCCCGACCGTTCGCGGTGTGGCGATGAACCCGGTTGACCACCCCCACGGTGGTGGTGAGGGCAAGACCTCCGGTGGTCGCCACCCGGTCAGCCCCTGGGGTCAGAAGGAAGGTCGTACTCGTTCGCCCAAGAAGGCGTCGAACAAGTACATCGTCCGCCGCCGCAAGACGAACAAGAAGCGCTAGGAGCGGGTTTAGATGCCGCGCAGTCTCAAGAAGGGGCCTTTCGTCGACGAGCACCTCGCCAAGAAGGTGGATGCTCAGAACGAAGCCGGTTCCAAGAACGTCATCAAGACCTGGTCCCGTCGCTCGATGATCGTCCCGGCCATGCTCGGCCACACGATCGCGGTGCACAACGGCAAGACCCACATCCCGGTGTTCGTCACCGAGTCGATGGTCGGTCACAAGCTCGGCGAGTTCTCGCCGACGCGCACCTTCCGGGGCCATGTCAAGGACGACCGGAAGTCGAAGCGCCGCTAGTAGCGGATCGCATTCAGACACGTAAGTAACTGAGAGGGACAACCATGGAAGCCAGGGCCCAGGCGCGGTACATCCGCGTTACGCCCATGAAGGCCCGCCGCGTGGTGGACCTTATCCGTGGCATGGATGCCACGGAGGCTCAGGCTGTTCTGCGATTCGCTCCGCAGGCAGCCTCCGTGCCCGTCGGCAAGGTGCTCGACAGCGCCATCGCCAACGCCGCGCACAACTACGACCACACCGACGCCGACAGCCTCTTCATCTCCGAGGCGTACGTCGACGAGGGCCCGACCCTGAAGCGGTTCCGTCCGCGCGCCCAGGGCCGTGCCTACCGGATCCGCAAGCGGACCAGCCACATCACCGTGGTCGTCAGCAGCAAGGAAGGAACCCGGTAATGGGCCAGAAGGTTAACCCGCATGGGTTCCGGCTCGGTGTCACCACGGACTTCAAGTCCCGGTGGTACGCCGACAAGCTGTACAAGGACTACGTCAAGGAAGACGTCGCCATCCGTCGGATGATGACGTCCGGCATGGAGCGCGCCGGCATCTCGAAGGTGGAGATCGAGCGCACCCGTGACCGTGTGCGTGTGGACATCCACACCGCTCGTCCGGGCATCGTCATCGGCCGCCGTGGCGCCGAGGCCGACCGCATCCGCGGCGACCTCGAGAAGCTCACGGGCAAGCAGGTCCAGCTGAACATCCTCGAGGTCAAGAACCCCGAGACGGACGCTCAGCTGGTTGCGCAGGCCGTCGCCGAGCAGCTCTCCTCCCGCGTCTCCTTCCGCCGCGCCATGCGTAAGAGCATGCAGTCGGCGATGAAGGCCGGCGCCAAGGGCATCAAGATCCAGTGCGGTGGCCGCCTCGGCGGCGCCGAGATGTCCCGCTCGGAGTTCTACCGCGAGGGCCGTGTGCCCCTGCACACGCTCCGCGCGAACGTGGACTACGGCTTCTTCGAGGCCAAGACGACCTTCGGCCGCATCGGTGTGAAGGTCTGGATCTACAAGGGCGACGTCAAGAACATCGCCGAGGTCCGCGCCGAGAACGCTGCGGCCCGTGCGGGTAACCGCCCGGCTCGCGGTGGCGCCGACCGCCCGGCCCGTGGTGGCCGCGGTGGCGAGCGTGGCGGGCGCGGTCGCAAGCCGCAGCAGGCTGCCGGCGCCGAGGCCCCCAAGGCCGAGGCACCCGCCGCCGCTCCGGCTGAGAGCACCGGAACGGAGGCCTGACCGACATGCTGATCCCCCGTAGGGTCAAGCACCGCAAGCAGCACCACCCGAAGCGCTCCGGCGCTGCCAAGGGCGGCACGCAGGTTGCGTTCGGCGAGTACGGCATCCAGGCGCTCACCCCGGCGTATGTGACGAACCGCCAGATCGAGGCCGCTCGTATCGCCATGACGCGTCACATCAAGCGTGGTGGCAAGGTCTGGATCAACATCTACCCGGACCGTCCCCTCACCAAGAAGCCTGCCGAGACCCGCATGGGTTCCGGTAAGGGTTCGCCGGAGTGGTGGATCGCCAACGTCAAGCCCGGACGCGTGATGTTCGAGCTGTCGTACCCCAACGAGAAGATTGCGCGTGAGGCCCTCACTCGTGCCGCTCACAAGCTGCCGATGAAGTGCCGGATCGTCAAGCGCGAGGCAGGTGAAGCGTGATGTCGGCCGGTACCAAGGCGTCCGAGCTGCGCGAGCTGGGCAACGAGGAGCTTCTGGCGAAGCTCCGCGAGTCCAAGGAAGAGCTGTTCAACCTCCGCTTCCAGGCGGCGACGGGTCAGCTCGAGAACCACGGCCGTCTGAAGGCGGTCCGCAAGGACATCGCGCGGATCTACACCCTGATGCGCGAGCGTGAGCTGGGCATCGAAACGGTGGAGAACGCCTGATGAGCGAGAGCAATGTGACTGAAGAGCAGACGACCGAGGCACGTGGCGCCCGCAAGACCCGTGAGGGTCTCGTCGTCAGCGACAAGATGGACAAGACCGTCGTCGTCGCTGTCGAGGACCGCGTGAAGCACGCGCTGTACGGCAAGGTCATCCGCCGTACGAACAAGCTCAAGGCGCACGACGAGCAGAACGCCGCGGGTGTCGGCGACCGTGTCCTCCTCGCGGAGACCCGGCCGCTGTCCGCGACGAAGCGCTGGCGCGTCGTCGAGATCCTCGAGAAGGCGAAGTAACCAAGCGGGGGCTCGCCCCCGCTGACCCCGCCGGGGCTTCGGCCCCGGCGTCCGCTGGGGGCTTCGCCCCCGGCTACAGGGTTTCCGCCTCAAGAGGTGCAAGTAATTCCTGCGGGGCAAATCCGCAGGACGGTTCCGCCAGGCTCGCAGGTCCGCCCCGAAGGGGCCCTGCGGGAACCGGCAGACAAACAGGAGATAGACGTGATCCAGCAGGAGTCGCGACTGCGTGTCGCCGACAACACTGGTGCGAAGGAGATCCTTTGCATCCGTGTGCTCGGTGGCTCCGGTCGCCGCTACGCGGGCATCGGTGACGTCATCGTCGCCACCGTCAAGGACGCGATCCCCGGTGGCAACGTGAAGAAGGGTGACGTCGTCAAGGCGGTCATCGTTCGCACCGTCAAGGAGCGCCGCCGTCCGGACGGCTCGTACATCCGCTTCGACGAGAACGCCGCCGTCATTCTGAAGAACGACGGTGACCCTCGCGGCACCCGCATCTTCGGCCCGGTCGGGCGTGAGCTGCGCGAGAAGAAGTTCATGAAGATCATCTCGCTGGCTCCGGAGGTGCTGTAAGCATGAAGATCAAGAAGGGCGACCTGGTCCAGGTCATCACCGGCAAGGACAAGGGCAAGCAGGGCAAGGTCATTGCCGCTTACCCGCGCGAGGAGCGCGTCCTGGTCGAGGGTGTCAACCGGGTCAAGAAGCACACCAAGGCCGGTCCGACCGCCAGCGGTTCGCAGGCCGGCGGCATCGTCACGACCGAGGCGCCGATCCACGTCTCCAACGTCCAGCTGGTCGTTGAGAAGGACGGCAACAAGGTCGTCACGCGTGTCGGTTACCGCTTCGACGACGAGGGCAACAAGATCCGCGTTGCCAAGCGGACGGGTGAGGACATCTGATGGCTACCACCACCACTCCGCGTCTCAAGACGAAGTACCGCGAGGAGATCGCGGGCAAGCTGCGTGACGAGTTCAAGTACGAGAACGTCATGCAGATCCCCGGCCTCGTCAAGATCGTGGTCAACATGGGTGTGGGCGACGCCGCCCGCGACTCCAAGCTGATCGAGGGCGCCATCCGCGACCTCACCACGATCACCGGTCAGAAGCCGGCCGTCACCAAGGCCCGCAAGTCCATCGCGCAGTTCAAGCTGCGTGAGGGCCAGCCGATCGGTGCCCACGTCACGCTCCGTGGCGACCGCATGTGGGAGTTCCTGGACCGCACCCTGTCGCTCGCGCTGCCGCGCATCCGCGACTTCCGCGGCCTGTCCCCCAAGCAGTTCGACGGCCGTGGCAACTACACCTTCGGTCTCACGGAGCAGGTCATGTTCCACGAGATCGACCAGGACAAGATCGACCGCGTCCGGGGTATGGACATCACCGTGGTGACCACGGCGACCAACGACGCTGAGGGCCGTGCGCTCCTTCGTCACCTCGGCTTCCCCTTCAAGGAGGCGTGAGCGAGATGGCGAAGAAGGCTCTGATCGCGAAGGCTGCTCGCAAGCCCAAGTTCGGCGTGCGTGGCTACACGCGCTGCCAGCGCTGCGGCCGTCCCCACTCCGTGTACCGCAAGTTCGGCCTGTGCCGCGTGTGCCTTCGTGAGATGGCTCACCGTGGCGAGCTGCCGGGCGTGACCAAGAGCTCCTGGTAATCCCGCATTTAGGGATTCCCGAAGCTCTCGGTAAGCAATGGGCGTGTCAGGCGCCCTCCCTTCCATGGCTTAGGCTTGGAGGGTTGGGCGTCTGACGACTGCCCGTACGACTTACTACGCCGTAGGTCCACCGCACCGCACCCGCCTCGTCTCGGATCGAGGAGAGGGATGGGCACCTGGAAACCCCGGCGAGAGAGGCCGAAGGCCAATTCATGACCATGACTGATCCGATCGCAGACATGCTTACGCGTCTGCGGAACGCGAACTCGGCATACCACGACTCCGTGACGATGCCGGCATCGAAGATCAAGTCGCACATCGCGGAGATCCTCCAGCAGGAGGGCTTCATCACGGGCTGGAAGGTCGAGGACGCCGAGGTCGGCAAGAACCTCGTTCTCGAGCTGAAGTTCGGCCCGAACCGTGAGCGCTCCATCGCGGGCATCAAGCGGATCTCCAAGCCCGGTCTCCGGGTGTACGCGAAGTCCACCAACCTGCCGAAGGTGCTCGGCGGCCTCGGCGTGGCGATCATCTCCACGTCGCACGGGCTCCTCACCGACAAGCAGGCCGGCAAGAAGGGCGTGGGTGGGGAAGTCCTCGCCTACGTCTGGTAGCGGAAGGGAACGGAGGAAACAGCTATGTCGCGTATTGGCAAGCTCCCCATCACGGTTCCCGCCGGCGTGGACGTCACCATCGACGGCCAGACGGTCTCGGTCAAGGGCCCCAAGGGCTCGCTGACCCACATCGTCGCGGCGCCGATCGAGATCGCCAAGGGTGAGGACGGCGTTCTGAACGTCACCCGCCCCAACGACGAGCGTCAGAGCAAGGCCCTGCACGGCCTGTCCCGCACGCTGGTGGCGAACATGATCACCGGCGTGACCCAGGGTTACGTGAAGAAGCTCGAGATCAGCGGTGTCGGTTACCGCGTGACCGCCAAGGGTTCGAACCTCGAGTTCGCTCTCGGCTACAGCCACCCGATCACCGTCGAGGCGCCCGAGGGCATCACCTTCAAGGTGGAGACCCCGACCCGCTTCCAGGTCGAGGGCATCGACAAGCAGAAGGTCGGCGAGGTTGCGGCCAACATCCGCAAGCTGCGCAAGCCCGACCCGTACAAGGCCAAGGGCGTCAAGTACGAGGGCGAAGTCATCCGCCGCAAGGTCGGAAAGGCGGGTAAGTAAGCCATGGCATACGGACAGAAGATCCTCAAGGGCGACGCCTACAAGCGCGCCGCGATCAAGCGCCGCCACATCCGGATCCGTAAGAACATCAACGGAACGGCGGAGCGTCCGCGTCTGGTCGTTACCCGCTCGAACCGCCACATCGTGGCCCAGGTGATCGACGACATCAAGGGTCACACCCTGGCGTCGGCGTCCACCCTGGACACCTCGATCCGCGGTGGCGAGGGCGACAAGTCCGCGCAGGCCAAGCAGGTCGGCGCCCTGGTCGCCGAGCGCGCCAAGGCCGCCGGTGTCGAGGCTGTCGTATTCGACCGTGGTGGCAACCAGTACGCCGGGCGCATCGCCGCCCTGGCGGACGCCGCCCGCGAAGCCGGGCTCAAGTTCTGAGCCGCTCGTAGCTAGCGGAAAGAGAGAGGTAATCCAATGGCTGGACCCCAGCGCCGCGGTGGCGGTGCCGGTGGCGGCGAGCGGCGGGACCGTAAGGGTCGTGACGGTGGCGCAGCCGCCGCCGAGAAGACTGCTTACGTTGAGCGTGTCGTCGCGATCAACCGTGTCGCCAAGGTTGTGAAGGGTGGTCGTCGCTTCAGCTTCACCGCGCTGGTCGTGGTGGGCGACGGTGACGGCACCGTGGGTGTCGGTTACGGCAAGGCCAAGGAGGTGCCGGCCGCCATCGCCAAGGGTGTTGAGGAGGCCAAGAAGCACTTCTTCAAGGTCCCCCGTATCCAGGGCACCATCCCGCACCCGATCCAGGGTGAGAAGGCTGCCGGCGTCGTGCTGCTCAAGCCCGCGTCCCCCGGTACCGGTGTTATCGCCGGTGGCCCGGTGCGTGCCGTGCTCGAGTGCGCCGGTATTCACGACGTACTGTCGAAGTCGCTCGGCTCCGACAACGCGATCAACATCGTGCACGCGACCGTGGAGGCCCTGAAGGGTCTGCAGCGTCCCGAGGAGATCGCGGCCCGCCGTGGTCTGCCGCTCGAGGACGTCGCCCCCGCGGCTCTGCTGCGTGCGCGTGCCGGGGCGGGTGCGTAATCATGGCGCAGCTCAAGATTACGCAGGTCAAGTCCTACATCGGCAGCAAGCAGAACCACCGTGACACCCTGCGCTCCCTTGGTCTCAAGGGCATCAACACGCAGGTCGTCAAGGAGGACCGCCCCGAGTTCCGCGGCATGGTGCACACCGTCCGCCACCTCGTGACGGTCGAGGAGGTCGACTGATCATGGCGGAGAACAACCCGCTCAAGATCCACAACCTCCGTCCCGCCCCGGGCGCCAAGACCGCCAAGACCCGTGTGGGTCGTGGTGAGGCGTCGAAGGGTAAGACGGCCGGTCGTGGTACCAAGGGCACGAAGGCCCGTTACCAGGTTCCGGAGCGCTTCGAGGGTGGGCAGATGCCCCTCCACATGCGCCTCCCGAAGCTGAAGGGCTTCAAGAACCCGTTCAAGACCGAGTACCAGGTCGTGAACCTCGACAAGCTGGCCGCGCTGTACCCCGAGGGTGGCGAGGTCACCGTCGAGGGTCTGGTGGCCAAGGGTGCCGTTCGCAAGAACAGCCTCGTCAAGGTCCTCGGCCAGGGCGAGGTCTCCGTGGCGCTGCAGGTGACGGTCGACGCCGTCTCCGGTTCCGCCAAGGAGAAGATCACCGCCGCCGGCGGTACGGTCACCGAGCTCGTCTGAATTTCTCGGGCGTCTCGATGACGTAAGCAGTCCCGACCGGGGATACCTCACAATGGGGTATCCCCGGTCGGTCGTTCCAAGGGGAGCCGTGCCGCCGGTAAGGTAGCCTGCACTGTTCTTTTTTGTATCCGTCGAACCTCAAGACCGTCACCCTTGACGCAGTTGCGCGGGGGTCGCAGGAGGCACCGTGCTCACCGCGTTCGCCCGGGCGTTCAGGACGCCCGACCTGCGCAAGAAACTGCTCTTCACGCTCGCCATCATCGTGGTGTACCGGGTCGGTACGCACATCCCGATCCCGGGCGTCGACTACAAGAACGTCCAGCAGTGCATGGATGTGGCCAGCTCCAACCGCGGCCTGTTCAGCCTGATCAACATGTTCAGCGGCGGTGCGCTGCTGCAGATCACGATCTTCGCGCTCGGCATCATGCCGTACATCACCGCGAGCATCATCCTGCAGCTGCTGACCGTGGTGATCCCGCGCCTCGAAGCCCTCAAGAAGGAGGGCCAGGCCGGCACGGCGAAGATCACGCAGTACACCCGGTACCTGACGGTGGCGCTGGCCATCCTCCAGGGCACCGGTCTGGTCGCCACCGCCCGTAGTGGTGCGCTGTTCTCCGGCTGCCCGGTGGCCAGTCAGATCGTCCCTGACCAGTCGATCTTCACCACCATCACCATGGTCGTCACCATGACCGCCGGTACCTGTGTCGTCATGTGGCTCGGTGAGCTCATCACCGACCGGGGCATCGGCAACGGCATGTCGATCCTGATGTTCATCTCGATCGCCGCGACCTTCCCGAGCGCGCTGTGGGCGATCAAGCTGCAGGGCAAGCTCGCCGGTGGCTGGATCGAGTTCGGCACGGTCATCGCCGTGGGTCTGGTGATGGTCGGTCTGGTGGTCTTCGTCGAGCAGGCCCAGCGACGGATCCCCGTGCAGTACGCGAAGCGGATGATCGGACGCAGGTCGTACGGCGGTACGTCCACGTACATCCCGCTGAAGGTCAACCAGGCGGGTGTCATCCCCGTGATCTTCGCCTCGTCGCTGCTCTACATCCCGAGCCTGATCGCTCAGTTCTCGGGCGGCAACTCCAGCTGGAAGACGTGGGTCCAGAACAACCTGACCAAGGGCGACCACCCGGTTTACGTGGCCACGTACTTCTTGCTGATCGTTTTCTTCGCGTTCTTCTACGTGGCGATCTCCTTCAACCCCGAGGAAGTCGCCGACAACATGAAGAAGTATGGTGGCTTCATCCCGGGCATCCGGGCTGGCCGACCGACCGCTGAGTACCTCAGCTACGTACTCAACCGGATCACCTGGCCGGGTTCGCTGTATCTGGGTCTGATCGCTCTCGTACCGACGATGGCGTTGGTTGGCTTCGGGGCAAGCCAGAACTTCCCGTTCGGTGGTACCAGCATCCTGATCATCGTGGGTGTCGGCCTCGAAACGGTGAAGCAGATTGAGAGCCAGCTTCAGCAGCGCAATTACGAAGGGTTCCTCCGCTGATGCGAATCGTCCTCGTCGGGCCGCCGGGTGCAGGGAAGGGCACGCAGGCCACTCGCCTTGCCGACAAGCTGCGCGTTCCGCACATCTCCACGGGCGACCTGTTCCGCGCCAACATCAGCCAGCAGACGGAGCTCGGGAAACTCGCGAAGTCCTACATGGACGCCGGCAACCTCGTCCCCGACGAGGTCACCATCGCGATGGCCAAGGACCGCATGGAGCAGCCCGACGCGGAGAACGGCTTCCTGCTCGACGGTTTCCCGCGCAATGTCTCGCAGGCCGAGGCGCTGGACGAGCTGCTCAAGACCGAGGGCATCAAGCTGGACGCGGTACTCGACCTCGAGGTCCCCGAGGAAGAGGTCGTCAAGCGGATCGCCGGCCGGCGCATCTGCCGCAACGACTCGTCGCACGTCTTCCACGTGACGTACAGCCCCGCGAAGAAGGAAGGCGTCTGCGACGTCTGCGGCGGCGAGCTGTACCAGCGTGACGACGACTCCGAGGACACCGTGCGCACGCGGCTGGAGGTCTACCACACGCAGACCGAGCCGATCATCGACTACTACAAGTCGCAGGGCCTGGTCGTCACGATCTCGTCCCTCGGCCCGGTGGGCGAGGTCACGCAGCGGGCGCTGGAAGCCCTCAAGCGCGAGGACGACGGCAAGTAGCCGTCAGCCAGTTACGGCCGTGGCACCCGAAGGGGCGTCACGGCCGTACTGTTGTGTACGTAACCGGTTGACGTGAGTGACGGAGAGCGCAGGCCACAAATGGTGCAGATCAAGACCCCCGAGCAGATCGCCAAGATGCGTGAGGCGGGGCTGGTCGTCGCCGCCATCCACGCGGCCACTCGTGAGGCCGCGGTGCCCGGGGCCACCACCAAGGACCTGGACCAGGTCGCGCGCAAGGTGCTCGCCGAGCACGACGCCAAGCCGAACTTCCTCGGCTACGGCGGCTTTCCGGCGACCATCTGCACCTCCGTCAACGAGGTCGTCGTCCACGGCATCCCGTCCGACGACGTCGTCCTGAAGGACGGCGACATCATCTCCATCGACTGCGGCGCGATCATCGACGGCTGGCACGGCGACGCTGCGTACACCGCTTTCGTCGGCTCCGGCCACGCCCCCGAGCTGATCGAGCTCTCCCGGGTCACGGAGGAGTCCATGTGGGCCGGCATCGCGGCGATGAAGCAGGGCAACCGGCTGGTGGACGTGTCGAGGGCCATCGAGACGTACATCCGCCGCCAGCCGAAGCCGGGCGGCGGCAAGTACGGGATCATCGAGGACTACGGCGGTCACGGCATCGGCACCGAGATGCACATGGATCCGCATCTGCTGAACTACGTCGAGAAGCGCCGTGGGAAGGGGCCGAAGCTGGTCCCCGGCTTCTGCCTCGCCATCGAGCCGATGGTGTCCCTCGGGACGCCGAAGACGGAGGTTCTCTCCGACGACTGGACCGTCATCACGATCGACGGTACGTGGTCGTCCCACTGGGAGCACTCGGTGGCGCTGACGGAGGAAGGCCCGCTGGTGCTCACGTCTCCCGACGGGGGCAGGGCGAAGCTGGCGGAGCACGGGATTGTTGCCGCGCCCGACCCGCTGGCATAGCACCGCAGGCAGAGGTCGGCTTAATGATCTCCCCGTCTGGGCATCCTTCCTCGATTCGTCTTTCAGGGTGTGCTGACGTAGACTGACTCGTCGGCTCTCGTGCACTCGCATGTCTTCATGCGCTGGCGGGAGTCGATCAAGGTAGTCGATTCGAAGGGCGAAGCGTGGCCAAGAAGCAAGGTGCCATCGAGATCGAGGGCACTGTCGTCGAGTCTCTTCCGAACGCCATGTTCAAGGTCGAGCTCCAGAACGGCCACCAGGTCCTGGCACACATCAGCGGCAAGATGCGTATGCACTACATCCGCATCCTCCCTGACGACCGGGTCGTGGTGGAGCTGTCTCCGTACGACCTGACGCGTGGCCGGATCGTCTACCGCTACAAGTAGATCTTGCCCGCATTCCGCTTCGGCGGGGTGGTGGCACTGACCCGGAGAACCTCAATCCCATGAAGGTCAAGCCGAGCGTCAAGAAGATCTGCGACAAGTGCAGGGTGATCCGCCGTCACGGTCGGGTCATGGTCATCTGCGAGAACCCGCGCCACAAGCAGCGCCAGGGCTGACGCACGATCGACCGATCCCTCTGCATCGATATCGCAGAGATTCGCGCGACGCGAGCTGAATATGTTCATACGCAGGACCCAAGCCGACACGGCTTGATACCCCCGGTTCGGAGGCCGGGGACTCGGTTCGTACCTGGTACGGCGGCCGGGAAGCGGTTCTGTGGCAGACCTCCGAAGATCACCAGGAGCCATTAAGTGGCACGCGTTTCCGGTGTTGACATCCCGCGCGAAAAGCGCGTGGAGGTCGCCCTCACCTACGTGTTCGGCATCGGCCGGACCCTTTCGCAGCAGACGCTTGCGGAGACGGGCATCGACCCGAACACCCGTGTTCGTGACCTGAGCGAAGAGCAGCTCGTCGCGATCCGCGAGTACGTGGACAACAACATCAAGACCGAGGGTGACCTCCGTCGCGAGATCCAGGCCGACATCCGCCGCAAGGTCGAGATCGGCTGCTACCAGGGTCTCCGTCACCGTCGCGGTCTGCCCGTCCGTGGTCAGCGCACCAGCACCAACGCCCGTACCCGCAAGGGTCCGCGTCGCGCCATCGCCGGCAAGAAGAAGCCGGGCAAGAAGTAGTCCTCAGCGGACAACGCTTCATCAGCGGTCTTCGCTGTAGGACCGACCACCTCCCCGTAGGAGTTAGTAGATGCCCCCCAAGGGTCGTCAGGGCGCTGCCAAGAAGGTGCGCCGCAAGGAAAAGAAGAACGTCGCTCACGGCCACGCGCACATCAAGAGCACGTTCAACAACACGATCGTCTCGATCACGGACCCCTCGGGCAACGTGATCTCCTGGGCCTCCGCCGGCCACGTCGGCTTCAAGGGCTCGCGCAAGTCCACCCCCTTCGCCGCGCAGATGGCCGCCGAGTCGGCCGCCCGCCGCGCGCAGGAGCACGGCATGCGCAAGGTCGATGTCTTCGTGAAGGGCCCGGGCTCCGGTCGCGAGACCGCGATCCGCTCCCTCCAGGCCACCGGCCTCGAGGTCGGCTCCATCCAGGACGTCACCCCCACCCCGCACAACGGCTGCCGTCCGCCGAAGCGTCGTCGCGTCTGACGCGTCGCCTTCGCAGGCAGTGGTTTCGGGCGGTACGGCTCTGTAAGGGTCGTATCGCCCGTACCCTTGTAGTACCTCAGGGCGTCAAATAGCGGGCGCCCCTGACAGAAGGAACGCAACATGCTGATCGCTCAGCGTCCCTCGTTGACCGAAGAGGTCGTCGACGAGTTCCGCTCCCGGTTCGTGATCGAGCCGCTGGAGCCGGGCTTCGGCTACACCCTCGGCAACTCCCTGCGTCGTACGCTCCTCTCGTCGATCCCGGGTGCGGCGGTCACGTCCATCCGTATCGACGGCGTTCTGCACGAGTTCACCACCGTGCCGGGCGTCAAGGAGGACGTCACCGACCTGATCCTCAACATCAAGCAGCTGGTCGTCTCCTCGGAGCACGACGAGCCGGTCGTGATGTACCTGCGCAAGCAGGGCCCGGGTCTCGTCACCGCCGCCGACATCGCGCCCCCGGCCGGTGTCGAGGTGCACAACCCCGACCTGGTCCTCGCCACGCTCAACGGCAAGGGCAAGCTGGAGATGGAGCTGACGGTCGAGCGTGGCCGCGGTTACGTCTCCGCCGTGCAGAACAAGCAGGTGGGCCAGGAGATCGGCCGTATCCCGGTCGACTCCATCTACTCGCCGGTGCTGAAGGTCACGTACAAGGTCGAGGCGACCCGTGTCGAGCAGCGCACCGACTTCGACAAGCTGATCGTCGACGTCGAGACCAAGCAGGCGATGCGTCCCCGTGACGCCATGGCCTCCGCCGGCAAGACCCTGGTCGAGCTGTTCGGTCTCGCCCGCGAGCTGAACATCGACGCCGAGGGCATCGACATGGGCCCGTCCCCGACGGACGCCGCCCTTGCCGCCGATCTGGCGCTGCCGATCGAGGAGCTGGAGCTCACCGTTCGGTCGTACAACTGCCTCAAGCGTGAGGGCATCCACTCCGTGGGTGAGCTCGTCGCCCGCTCCGAGGCCGACCTCCTGGACATCCGCAACTTCGGTGCGAAGTCCATCGACGAGGTCAAGGCGAAGCTGGCCGGCATGGGCCTGGCCCTGAAGGACAGCCCGCCCGGATTCGACCCGACCGCCGCCGCCGACGCCTTCGGCGCCGACGACGACGCGGACGCCGGGTTCGTGGAGACCGAGCAGTACTGATCGGTCGTTTGCCGGTGAGCATCCGCTCATCGGGTTCCTGACCCCGGTACCTGATACGGCCGGGGCAGACACACAGGAGAAGAACAATGCCGAAGCCCACCAAGGGTGCCCGTCTGGGCGGCAGTGCCGCGCACGAGAAGCTGCTTCTCGCGAACCTCGCGAAGTCGCTGTTCGAGCACGGCCGTATCACCACCACCGAGGCGAAGGCCCGCCGTCTGCGGCCGTACGCCGAGCGTCTGGTGACCAAGGCGAAGAAGGGCGACCTTCACAACCGCCGCCAGGTGCTGCAGGTCATCACGGACAAGAGCGTCGTCCACACGCTCTTCACCGAGATCGGCCCGCGCTACGAGAACCGTCCGGGTGGCTACACCCGCATCACCAAGATCGGTAACCGCCGTGGCGACAACGCGCCCATGGCTGTCATCGAGCTGGTCGAGGCGCTGACGGTTGCGCAGCAGGCTACGGGTGAGGCCGAGGCCGCCACCAAGCGTGCCGCCAAGGACGCTGAGGCTGCCGCTCCGGCTGCCGAGGAGACCAAGGTCGACACGGCCAAGGCCGACGAGGTCGAGGACGCCGCTGCCGAGGAGTCCAAGGACGCGTAAGCGTCTGCCGGGGCTGTTCGTTGGCGGGTGCGGCTTTCGTCGTGGCTTGTCGCGCCCGCGCGGCGGTAGCCGCAAGTCGGCACAGCCCCGCGCCCCTTCAGGGCGTTGGCGGGTCCGTTCCTTTCGAGGAGCGGGCCCGCTTTTTGTTGCTGAGAGGATCTCTGTGTGAGTGACGAAGTAGAGCCCGGGTTCGTTCGTGTCCGTCTTGATCTGTCCTACGACGGTTCCGAGTTCTCCGGGTGGGCCAAGCAGGCCGGCGGGCGGCGGACCGTTCAGGGGGAGATCGAGGACGCTCTGCGGACCGTCACGCGGTCGGGGGAGACGTCGTACGAGCTGACCGTGGCCGGGCGGACCGATGCCGGGGTGCATGCGCGGGGGCAGGTTGCCCATGTGGATCTGCCGCGGGAGGTCTGGGGCGCGCACCACGACAAGCTGCTCAAGCGGCTTGCCGGGCGGCTGCCGCGGGATGTGCGGGTGTGGGCCCTCAGGGAGGCGCCGAGCGGCTTCAACGCCCGTTTCTCGGCGGTCTGGCGGCGGTACGCGTACCGGGTCACCGACAACCCGGGCGGGGTCGATCCGCTGCTGCGCAGCCATGTGCTCTGGCACGACTGGCCGCTCGACGTCGACGCCATGAACGAGGCCGCCGAGCGGCTGCTGGGGGAACACGACTTCGCCGCCTACTGCAAGAAGCGGGAGGGCGCGACCACCATTCGTACGCTGCAGCAGCTGAGCCTGGTGCGCGGGGACGACGGGATCATCACCGCGACCGTGCGGGCCGACGCCTTCTGCCACAACATGGTGCGCTCGCTGATCGGGGCGCTGCTGTTCGTGGGGGACGGGCACCGGGGGCCGGACTGGCCGGGCAAGGTGCTCGCGGCCGGCGTCCGGGACTCGGCCGTGCATGTCCTACGGCCGCACGGGCTGACCCTGGAGGAGGTCGGCTACCCGGCCGACGAGCTGCTCGCCGCGCGCAACAAGGAGGCGCGCAACAAGCGGACGCTGCCCGGGGCCGGGTGCTGCTAGTTACCGGTTCGCCGCTGCCGACGCCTGGGCCTCGCCGCGGGCGTGGATCTGGCGGAAGGTGTACAGCTGCAGGTCGTTGCCGGTCTTGAAGACGGACGTGGACTGGTTCGTGACGTCCTTGCCGTTGGTGAAGCCGACGGTGGCGAAGTAGGCGTAGCGGCCGTAGGAGTTGGCCGTCGTGAGGCACCGGGCGGCGTTGCAGAAGGCCTTCACTCCGTTGCCCGCCAGCGCCGTGACGAAGGACTTCTTGCGTGCCTTGGCTGCTGCGTCCGACTGGGCCCTCGCCGTGGCCGCCTTCGCCTCGGTGTCGAAGACGGCGACGCCGACGGTCACCGCGACGCCGTCCTTGCTGTAGGTGACGCGCAGCAGGCGGGTGCAGCCGTTGCTGGTGAGGATCTTCGCGAGGCTGTCCTGGGCGGCCGAGGCGCAGTTCTTGGTGTCGGCCGTGGCGCCCTTCTTGTAGACGTTCGACTCCATGGTCAGCTGCGCGAGCGGGAAGAGGTTCTGCACGCTGAGCGGGGCCGTGTCCTTGGCCTTGCTGGCGATGAACTCCTTCGGGTCCAGCGGGGGCGGGGCGCTGGTCGGGGCGAAGGAGGGCGCCGAGGCGCTGCCGCTCGGGATGGACCCGCCGGCGGGCAGGTTGGACGGGTTGCCCGAGGCCTCGTTCTTGCCGTTCGCCGAGACCACGGCCATGGCGACGGCGGTGCCGATCGCGATCGTGGCGAGAGCGCCGCCGCCGATGAACAGCAGCCGGCGCCTCTTGTTGCGGGTCTCGGAGGCCTCGGCGAGCGCTGCCCAGTCCGGGGTCTGGCCGTCGTCGCCGCCGCTGGTCCACGGCTGCTGCGAGTGCGGTTTCCAGGGGTCCCACTGGGACTGCGGTCCCCCCTGCTGCCCAAAGCTCATGGGGCGCATCTTAGACGGGAGGCGGGAGGTGCCGGTGAGGGTCCGGGGAGGCCCACGGGGACCTTTCCGGCAGGGCCGTACATCTCGACCCGGTATTGTCGCCGTGGCGTTGTGCGCGAGGGTGCGCGGGCCTCGTTTTGACCCGTCTGGGGCAGCGCTAGTATCCTTGCGGTTTGTTATGCGTATCGGCTTGGTCGCTCTCCGGCGGAAGGCCCTTACGTAGGTTCCCTGGAGCAGTTACCAGTGGGCGGCATACGGGCAGTGGTCCCGGCTTCTGTCGTCCCCAGCTGCACGATCGCTTCAAGGATGCCTTGTGTCAGCACCCATCCCTGAAGAAGAAGGCTGAGAAGTGCGTACGTACAGCCCCAAGCCCGGCGATGTGACTCGCCAGTGGCACGTCATTGACGCTCAGGACGTCGTCCTGGGCCGTCTCGCCACCACCGCCGCGTCCCTCCTGCGTGGCAAGCACAAGCCGATCTACGCCCCTCACGTCGACACCGGTGACTTCGTCATCATCATCAACGCCGACAAGGTGCACCTCTCCGGCAACAAGCGGACCCAGAAGATGGCGTACCGCCACTCCGGCTACCCGGGTGGTCTGCGCTCGGTGCGCTACGACGACCTCCTCGCGAACAACCCCGAGAAGGCCGTCGAGAAGGCCGTCAAGGGCATGCTCCCCAAGAACACCCTGGGCCGTCAGATG
Source organism: Streptomyces sp. NPDC051172 (assembly GCF_040682555.1). NCBI lineage: Bacteria > Bacillati > Actinomycetota > Actinomycetes > Kitasatosporales > Streptomycetaceae > Streptomyces > Streptomyces sp. NPDC051172. The sequence continues at coordinate 68,130 of NZ_JBFBBE010000020.1, read as the reverse complement.
CTCTCCAAGCTGAAGGTCTACTCGGGCGACCAGCACCCGCACGCTGCCCAGCAGCCGGTGCCGTTCGAGATCACCCAGGTCGCGCAGTAAGTCCGGCCACCCCCTTAAGACTGAAGAGAATCTGAGGAGAATCGTGGCCGAGACCACCGTTGAGCAGCCGGTCGAAGAGACTGAGCTCGTCGACATCGACAGCTACACCACCGAGTCCGAGGTCCCCGTCGAGGGCGAGTACACCTCGGAGTCCCTCGCGTCCCGCTTCGGCGAGCCCCAGCCGGCCGCCGGCCTGGGCCGTCGCAAGAACGCCATCGCCCGCGTCCGGATCGTCCCGGGCACCGGCAAGTGGAAGATCAACGGTCGCACCCTCGAGGACTACTTCCCGAACAAGGTGCACCAGCAGGAAGTCAACGAGCCCTTCAAGGTGCTCGAGCTCGAGGGCCGTTACGACGTCATCGCCCGCATCGCGGGTGGCGGTGTCTCCGGTCAGGCCGGTGCGCTCCGTCTCGGTGTCGCCCGTGCGCTGAACGAGGCCGACGTGGACAACAACCGCGGCCCGCTCAAGAAGGCCGGCTTCCTCCGCCGCGACGACCGTGCGGTCGAGCGCAAGAAGGCCGGTCTGAAGAAGGCTCGCAAGGCCCCGCAGTACAGCAAGCGCTAAGCTTCGCTGCCTGCTCGTACGTACGCCCCGGCGGCACGCCTCAGTGCTGTCGGGGCGTTCGTTTATCACTGTCGGGGGCGTATAACGGCACAAGACCCTCGAAGGCTTGTGTGATGGGCTGCCGGTACGCCTGCGACAACTGACGCTTCCTCAGGAGGACAAGTGGGACGACTCTTCGGCACGGACGGCGTGCGCGGCGTCGCCAACGCGGACCTGACGGCGGAGATGGCGCTCGGCCTCTCCGTGGCCGCGGCGCACGTACTGGCCGAGGCGGGCACCTTCGAGGGCCACCGGGCGACGGCGGTCGTCGGACGGGACCCGCGTGCGTCCGGAGAGTTCCTGGAGGCCGCCGTGGTCGCCGGCCTCGCCAGCGCCGGTGTGGACGTCCTGCGCGTCGGCGTGCTGCCCACTCCTGCTGTGGCGTATCTCACGGGCGCCCTCGGCGCCGACCTGGGCGTCATGCTCTCCGCCAGCCACAACGCCATGCCCGACAACGGCATCAAGTTCTTCGCCCGCGGCGGCCACAAGCTCGCCGACGAACTGGAGGACAAGATCGAGGCCGTGTACGAGTCCCACCGGCACGGCGAGCCCTGGGAGCGTCCGACCGGTGCGGGCGTCGGCCGGGTGCGGTCGTACGACGAGGGCTTCGACCAGTACGTCGCGCATCTGATCGGCGTGCTCCCGAACCGGCTCGACGGGCTGAAGATCGTCCTGGACGAGGCGCACGGTGCCGCGGCGGGGGTGTCGCCGGAGGCGTTCTCGCGAGTCGGTGCCGAGGTGATCACGATCGGCGCCGAGCCGGACGGGCTCAACATCAACGACGGCTGCGGCTCGACCCATCTGGGCCTGCTGAAGGCTGCCGTCGTCGAGCACGGGGCCGCGCTCGGCATCGCGCACGACGGGGACGCGGACCGGTGCCTCGCCGTGGACCACACGGGTGCGGAGGTCGACGGCGACCAGATCCTGGCCGTGCTGGCGCTCGCGATGCGGGAGCGGGGCGTACTGCGGGAGGACACCGTTGTCGCGACGGTGATGTCCAACCTGGGCTTCAAGCTGGCGCTGGAGCGGGAGGGGCTGCATCTCGTCCAGACGGCGGTCGGGGACCGGTATGTGCTGGAGGAGATGAAGGAGCACGGGTACGCGCTCGGGGGTGAGCAGTCCGGGCACGTGATCATCCTCGATCACGCGACCACCGGCGACGGCACGCTGACCGGGTTGCTGCTGGCGGCCCGGGTCGCCGAGACCGGCCGTACGCTCAAGGACCTCGCGGGTGTCATGGAGCGGCTGCCGCAGGTGCTGATCAATGTGCCGGACGTGGACCGGACACGGGTGCGGACCTCCGCGGAGCTGGCGGCTGCCGTCGCCGAGGCCGAGCGGGAACTCGGGTCCACCGGGCGGGTGTTGCTGCGGCCGTCGGGGACGGAGCCGTTGGTGCGGGTGATGGTCGAGGCCGCGGACATCGACCAGGCGCGGGCGGTGGCCGGACGGCTTGCCGATGTGGTGAAGTCGGCGCTGGGTTAGAGCCCATCCGGGTCACCCGAAGGTCGTAACACAATGTGCCGAACGGGTTACTGATTGTTTCACTGGCGTCGAGGCCGCCATGCGTGGCGTGGCCCCGACGGAAGTGAGAAACAGCATGAAGTCAGTCAGCAGCACCCTGAAGCGATGGGCCGTTCCAGCCCTGGCCGTGAGTCTCACCGTTCCCGCGTTCGCCACCCCGGCCGCGGCCGCGACCCCAGGTTCCACCGCGCTCCGTCTCTTCGGCATGGTGGTGCTCAGCGCACGTTCGGGCGTGGCGAACCATGTCACCGCCGACACCACCAGCGGTCGTGTGATCCTCACGGACAGTACGGGTATCGCGCTGGGGCCGGGTTGTGTTCGGCTGTCCGCCACCAGCGTCGACTGCGGCAGCGTCGCCGGCACCTCGCGGCTCTCGGTCGGACTGGGTGACCTGGACGACAGCTTCGACGGGACGAGCGTCTCACTGCCCACCCTCGTCGACGCCGGCACGGGCTCCGACACCGTGGCGACCGGCAGCGGCAACGACACGATCGGAGTGAGCGGCGACTCGCCCTCCGTCGACACGGTGAGCTGTGACGGCGGCTCCGATGTGGTGTTCGCCGACCCCGGCGACAGTGTCGCCGCGGACTGCGAAACGCGCCACTAGACGCCGCCCGCCTTGGCGATGCGTTCACGCTGCCTGGCCCAGAGCCATTTCTGGGCCAGGAGTGTGAGGGTGCCGGCGAGGACGATGCCGAGCAGGTTCAGCAGGAGCTGCTCGGTGGAGCCCCAGGCCTGTCTGTACTCGTCGTAGGCGAAGGCCACTGCCGCGTTCGCGGCGGCGGGGACCGTGGTCACCGAGATGGCCACGCCCACCAGGGCACCCGACTTCGCCGAGGTGAGGGAGAGCGTGCCTGCTGCTCCGGCCAGTACCGCGACGACGAACGAGAACGCGTCGGGGCGGTAGATGAAGTTGGTGCTGGGGCGTTCGGCTTCCAGCCGGACCTTGGTGAACAGGTCGATGCCGTCCATGAAGTAGGTGAAGCCGACCGTCACCAGCATGGCGACGGCGAAGCCGACGAGCAGAGCGGTCGACGAGCGCAGGGCGAGACGCGGATGGCGTTGCACCAGCGCCGTGCAGATGCCGGCCAGCGGGCCGAACTCCGGTCCCACCGCCATCGCGCCCACGATCAGGATCGCGTTGTCGAGCACGACACCGCAGGCTGCGATCATCGTGGCGAGCGTGATGAAGGCGACGTAGGTGATGGAGAGCGTGGACTCCTCGTGCGTCGCTTCGGTGAGGTGCTCCCAGAGCACCGCGTCCGCGCCTTCGCCGGGTGCCTCCGCCTCGGCCTTGTCGGCACGCTTGGACAGCGACAGGTCGATGTTCTCCACGGCGATGGAACCGGTGCGGTCCAGCTCCAACGCCCTGAGTTCGCCTATGAGTTCGTCGCCCGCCTCGCGTGCGACGTCGCACATCACGACGTCACCGGCGGGATTGCGGGCGGCGCCCTGCATCACGACGAGATGCGTGGTGCCGACGGTCCTCTCGATCAGGCGGACCACGTCGCCGGTCGTGTCGGACGGCGTGATCAGGCGCAGGTGCAGCATGGTCCTTTTTAACAGGCGGGTCTACAGCTTGCGCAGCCGCAGGCGCTGGACCTTGTGGTCCGGGCCCTTGCGGACGACCAGGGTGGCCCGGCCGCGGGTCGGGGCGATGTTCTCCACCAGGTTGGGCTTGTTGATGGTGCGCCACTGGGTGCGGGCGTACTCGAGGGCCTCCTCCTCGGACACCTGCGTGTACTTGCGGAAGTACGAGTGCGGGTCCTGGAAGGCCGTCTGGCGCAGCTTCTTGAACCGGTTGAGGTACCAGCGTTCGACGTCCTCGGGGCTGGCGTCGATGTACACGCTGAAGTCGAAGAAGTCGGCGAGACCGACGCGGGTACGGCCGTCCTTGCCGGGAAGGGCGGGCTGCAGGACGTTCAGGCCCTCGACGATCAGGATGTCCGGGCGGCGCACGGTGAGCCGCTGGTCGGGGACGATGTCGTAGATGAGGTGGGAGTAGACGGGTGCCGTCACCTCGTCCTTGCCCGCCTTGATGTCGGCGACGAAGCGGGTCAGGGCGCGACGGTCGTAGGACTCCGGGAAACCCTTCCGTGACATCAGGCCCCGGGCCTGGAGCTCCCTGGTGGGAAGCAGGAAGCCGTCGGTCGTGACGCGCTCGACGCGCGGATGCTCGGGCCAGCGGGAGAGCAGGGCCTGGAGGAGGCGGGCGACGGTCGACTTCCCGCCGGCCACGGAGCCGGCGACCCCTATGACGAAGGGCGTGCCGGACTGGGTGCCCTGTTCGCCGAGGAAGGTGTTCAGGGCGCCTCTGAGGCCGTCGGTGGCGCCGACGTAGAGGTTGAGGAGCCGGGACAGCGGCAGGTAGATGTCCCGCACCTCGTCGAGGTCGATGACGTCGCCGAGGCCGCGCAGCTTCTCGACCTCCTCGGCGGTGAGGGGGAGCGGCGTCTTCTCACGCAGCGCGCTCCACTCGGATCGGGTGAGGTCGACGTAGGGAGTCGCCTCCGGCCTGGGCCGGTGGGCGCTCCGCAGTGTCGAGGAGACCGGAGAGATCACAGTCCATTGTTAACGGAGTTTGAACGGGGTGGGGGGTGGGGTCGGTCACGTTGTTCCGTGATCAAGCTCTGGGAGGTGTGATCACGAGAAGTCCGCGCAGGCCCTGGGCGCGTCAGTCCGGCAGCCAGTGCAGCTCGCGTGCCAGCGTTTTGGCGACGGTACGGATGCGGCGGTGCAGTGGTGACGGCACGCGCGGGAGGACCAGGTGGATCGTCAAGGGGGGTGCGCCCTGCAGCGGTCGCCACGTGAGACCGGCCGGTGATGTCGTGGCCGCGGCTTCACCGGCCGGGGCGAGGGTGAGCCCGTCGCGCAGGTCGCGCTGAGACATGTCGAAAGAGACTGCGGGCGTGTGGAATCGGGGGTTCGGCCGGATGTCGCGGAACAGCGCGGACAGCTGATCGTGGATCACGGGGTTGGCCGTACGGTCGGGGAGTCGCAGCGGATACGCGGCCGCGTCGGCGATCTCGATCTCCGGGTGTTCGGCCAGCGGATGATGCTGTGCCAGTTGGACCCCGACGCGCTGACGCCGCAGCAGGAACCGGCGCACGCCGCGACCCGGCTGTTCACCGCGGGTGATCCCGGCATCGATGCGGCCGTCGGCGACCGCGGGGGAGATCTCCGGTGTCGCCATCGGGACCGCGCCGACCTCGAGTCCCGGGCTGCTGCGCATCAGCCTGTCCACCAGGGCCGGTGTCGTCTCGGCCCCCGTGCTGAGGCTGTATCCGATGCGCAGCGTGCCCAGTTCACCGGCCCCCGCATTCCGGGCGGTTTCCCATGCCCGGTCCAGCGCCGCCAGCGCGGGCGGCGCGGACTCCGCCAAAGCCGCACCGGCCGTGGTCAATACGACGCTACGCGTGTTGCGAATCAGCAGGCTCGTACCGAGTTCCGCCTCCAGTCGGCGCATCCGGGCGCTGAGTGCGGGCTGCGCGATGCCGATCCGTGCGGCCGCGCGGGTGAAGTTCAACTCCTGCGCCAGCACCAGAAAGTACCGCAGGCTCACCGTGTCCGGCGCCAAATTCCCCCCTGTCGATTGATAACGATCCGTTCTGAGTCTATCCCGTACCGGTCTTTCCCTCGACGACACATCAAGCCCTAACCTGCGCATATGGCGATCCAACCGACCGCGTTACCGGATATCGCACGCACACACACCACCGATTTCGAGTCCGTCGTCACCGCTCTCGCGAAGGCCGCGGCCACCGACTACCACGCACTCCTCGAAACCACTTCTGTCCTCACCCGAACGACGATGTCCCGCACCTGGCGATGCAGGAGGCAGTCATGCACAAGTTGGTAGTCCTGTATTCCGAGCCCGCAGACCCTGACCACTTCCGCGACTACTACGTGACCAACCACCTTCCACTGGTCATGAAGATGCCCGGCCTGCTTGCATGGCGCTACAGCCTCGACGTAGGGAGCGCGGCCCGGCCGGGCCAGGCGGCGACCGAGGGAGAAGCGCCGTATTTCGCGGTCTTCGAAGCGGAGTTCGCCGACGCCGACGCCATGGCCGCGGCGCGGGCGTCGGAGTACGGCCAGCGGGTGGCCGCCGATGTCGCCAACTACGCCACCGGCGGTGTGGTCATCCTCCAGTATCCGGTGCGGGAGGGCACCGGCTGAGGCGACGCCGTTCGCGGTTGCCGGTTCGTCGAGCGTCAAAGGGGAGGCCGATGTCCTGGCCGGATGTCACGGTGGTTGATGCGTGCGTGCGGCGCGACGGCCGGGGCGGCAGCCCCACGGCCGTCACCGACGACGACCCGACGGCGACGGACGCGGACCGGCGTGCGGTCACTGCTGCGGCCGGCACCTCGCACGCGGCGTTCCTCGGCCCGGGGCGGACGCCGGACGGTGGCCGGCCGGTCCGGTTCTTCACCGCCACCGCCGAACTGTCCGGCTGCGGCCACGGAACCGTTGCCGCGCAGGCCGTCCGGTTGACCCGCACCGCGCTGGGCGAGCTGAACGACCGCCAGCACACCGGCGGGCGCACGTTCGACACCATCGCGATCCGCCGCCCCGTCGGCATCGAGGTGTGGTTCGACCAGGGCCTCGTCGAACTGCGTGATCCGGCACCGGACGAGCGCGCCGCGATCGTCGCCGCGCTCGGGCTCACCGCGGACGACCCGCATCCGACCGACGCGCCACGGATCGCCGCGCCCGGCACACCACGCATGCTGGTACCGGTCCACGACCGGTCGGCGCTGCTCCGGGTCCACCCACACCTCGGCAGGCTGACAGCGGCGTGCCGGCGGTACGGGCTCCTCGGCTGTTTCGTGTACGCGCCGCCGGCGGGCGAGCGACCGGGTGCGGCGCGGATGTTCGCGCCGGCGATCGGCGTCGACGAGGACGTCGCCAACGCCAACAGCACCGGCTGCCTGGCCGCTCACCTGCTCGACACGACAGGGGCCCAGACGGTCATGATCGAGGTGGAGCAGGGCGACACCCTCGGTCGACCGGCCAGCGTGCTCGCTTCGGCCCGACGCGGGCCGGCGGGCATCACGACCCGGGTCGGCGGGTTGGCGGTGGTCCGCGACGGACACTGAGGCGACGTCCAGGTTTTCCATGGCATGCGCAGCCGTCCAGAGCAAACCCCGCCAGGGATCACCTGGCGGGGTTCGACCTCATCGATCTGCCGAGATCACTCTTCGTTCAAGGCAGCTCGCAGGTAGGCGATCAGATCACCGGCCGGAACCTGGACCCAGGTGGCCTCGGGCGCCCCGACGCGCATCACCTCACAGCGTTCCCCGTCCAACTCGTCCACCAGAACCTGACGGCTCGTTCCGTCCAACGGATCGACCTGCAGGCGCACGGCGCCGTGCGTGATCGACGGGAACATGTTCCGCAGTACCTCGTCCACCCGGAGGCGCATGGCATGTACACGCAGAACCGCCACAGGGTTTCGGTTCGGCTGGATCGTCGTAGGCCTTCGCACCCCGGTGAAATTTCCGAATTCGGGCAAGCGGGGGGCGGTTTCGGGGGCTGTCGGATCGTAGGCTGCGGCTCATGTGCGGAATCGTGGGATACGTGGGGTCGCAGTCGGCGCTCGATGTCGTGATGGCCGGGCTGAAGCGGCTGGAGTACCGGGGTTACGACTCGGCGGGTGTCGCCGTGCTGGCGGACGGGGGGCTGGCTGCCGCGAAGAAGGCCGGGAAGCTGGTGAACCTGGAGAAGGAGCTGGTGGAACGGCCGCTGCCGACGGGCTCGACGGGGATCGGGCACACGCGGTGGGCCACGCACGGCGGGCCTACGGATCCGAATGCGCATCCGCATCTGGACAACGCGGGGCGGGTTGCCGTCGTCCACAACGGGATCATCGAGAACTTCGCCCTGCTGCGGGCCGAGTTGGAGGAGCGGGGGCATGACCTCGCCTCCGAGACGGACACCGAGGTGGTCGCGCACCTGCTCGCCGAGGAGTTCTCGGCGTGTGCGGATCTCGCCGAGGCGATGCGGCTGGTGTGCCGGCGGCTGGAAGGGGCGTTCACCCTGGTCGCAGTGCATGCCGATGAGCCGGACGTGGTGGTCGGGGCGCGGCGGAACTCACCGCTCGTGGTGGGCGTGGGGGAGGGCGAGGCGTTCCTGGCTTCCGATGTCGCCGCGTTCATCGAGCACACGCGGTCGGCGGTCGAGCTGGGCCAGGACCAGGTCGTCGAGCTGCGGCGGGACGGGGTGACGGTGACGGGGTTCGACGGCAGCCCGGCCGACGTGCGCTCGTACCACGTCGACTGGGACGCCTCCGCCGCGGAAAAGGGCGGTTACGACTACTTCATGCTCAAGGAGATCGCCGAGCAGCCGAAGGCGGTCGCCGACACGCTGCTGGGGCGCATCGACGCGGGAGGTTCGCTGACGCTGGACGAGGTCCGGATCAGCGCCGCCGAGCTGCGGGAAGTGGACAAGGTCGTGATCGTGGCGTGCGGTACGGCTTTTCATGCCGGGCTCATCGCCAAGTACGCCATCGAGCACTGGACGCGGATTCCGTGTGAGGTGGAGCTTGCGAGTGAGTTCCGGTATCGGGATCCGATTCTGGGTGCGCGGTCGCTGGTGATCGCGATTTCGCAGTCCGGCGAGACCATGGACACGCTGATGGCGTTGCGGCATGCGCGGGAGCAGGGCTCCAAGGTGCTGGCCATCTGCAACACGAACGGGTCGACCATTCCCCGGGAATCGGATGCGGTGCTGTATACGCATGCGGGGCCGGAGGTGGCCGTCGCGTCCACCAAGGCGTTTTTGACGCAGCTTGTGGCCTGTTATCTGGTTGCTCTGTATCTGGGGCAGGTGCGGGGCACCAAATGGGGCGACGAGATCGGGGCCGTGATCCGGGACCTGTCGCACATCTCCGGTGAGGTCGAGCGCGTGCTGGAGACCATGGAGCCGGTACGGGAGTTGGCCAGGTCGCTCGCCGACAAGAACACGGTGCTGTTCCTGGGGCGGCATGTGGGGTATCCGGTCGCACTGGAGGGGGCTCTGAAGTTGAAGGAGCTCGCCTACATGCATGCGGAGGGGTTTGCCGCGGGGGAGTTGAAGCACGGTCCGATCGCGTTGATCGAGCCCGATCTGCCGGTCGTTGTGGTCGTGCCGTCGCCTCGGGGGCGGTCCGTCCTCCACGACAAGATCGTGTCCAACATCCAGGAGATCCGGGCGCGGGGGGCGCGGACGATCGTGATCGCGGAGGAGGGCGACGAGGCGGTCGTGCCGTACGCCGACCATCTCGTACGGATCCCTGCGACGCCGACGTTGCTGCAGCCCCTGGTGGCAACGGTGCCGCTGCAGGTCTTCGCGTGTGAACTTGCGACGGCTCGCGGCAACGAGGTGGATCAGCCGCGGAACCTCGCGAAGTCGGTGACGGTGGAGTAGTTCTTCACGCCATCGAGGAAGGCGGAGAAGGCTCCGGTCGGGAAGGTGAGGGTTGCCCTGGCCGGGGCTTTTGCCATCGCCAGGGCCCGATTTGTTCGGTAGGTGTTGAGCTGAGCCTCGGAATCAGTGAAGGCTGAGCCGTGCAGCGCGTCGCGGAGCACGGTGTCCAGGACCGCGCCTTGATGATCCTCCGCGCGCTGGAGAAGCGCGGCATCGCCGTCCCCGAGGAGACGCGGGAGCGCATGGGAGATCGCGTATCCACGGGGCAAGATCGAGAAGTGGCCGCCGGGGCCTCCGGCTACGCCGAGGGACTGCTCAGCGAGGGCGCGGCGGCCACCCCGGAATAGAGTGCCCGAATGAGCATCATCGGGGTCGGTATCGACGTGGCCGAGATCGAGCGGTTCGAGGCGTCGCTCAAGCGGACGCCCGGGATGGCGGAACGGCTGTTCCTGGAGAGCGAGTTGCTGCTGCCCAGCGGGGAGCGTCGGGGTGTGGCCTCGCTTGCCGCCCGGTTCGCCGCCAAGGAAGCGCTGGCCAAGGCTCTCGGTGCGCCGGCCGGGCTGCTGTGGACGGATGCCGAGGTGTTCGTCGAGGACAGCGGGCAGCCCCGGGTGCGGGTGAAGGGGACCGTGGCGGCGCGGGCAGCCGAGCTGGGGGTGCGGTCGTGGCACGTGTCGCTCAGCCATGACGCGGGCGTGGCCTCGGCGGTGGTGATCGCCGAAGGCTGAGGGCAGACTCGACCCCATGCGTACTGCGTACAGCGTGGAGACGGTAAGGGCAGCGGAGCGGGAGCTCATGGCGAGGCTTCCCGAGGGAGCGTTGATGCAGCGGGCGGCCGCCGGGCTCGCCGCCGCTTGTGCCGATCTGATCGGGCGCGTCTACGCCAGCCGGGTCGTGCTGCTCGTCGGGAGCGGGGACAACGGCGGCGACGCGCTGTATGCCGGGGCGCGGCTCGCCCGGCGGGGGGCGGCCGTTGCGGCCGTGTTGCTGGCGCCCGAACGGGCCCATGCCGGAGGACTTGCCGCCCTGTTGCGGGCCGGCGGGCGGGTCGTAGGCAGCGGGGCGGGCGCCGGGGCAGCTGCCTCCGCCGGGGTCGGTGCCGTCGAAGAGGTGATCCTTCGGGCCGATCTCGTCGTCGACGGGATCGTCGGGATCGGCGGGACGGGTGGACTTCGGCCTGATGCCGCGCAGTTGGCCGCGTGCGTCGAGGAATCCGGTGCCGCCGTCGTCGCCGTCGATCTGCCGAGCGGTGTCGACGCCGATACGGGGGAGGTGCGCGGTGCCGCCATCCGGGCCGATCTCACCGTCACGTTCGGGACGCACAAACCGGGGCTGCTGATCGATCCCGCGCGGGAGTACGCCGGGTCGGTGCGGCTCGTCGACATCGGGCTCGGGGAGGTGCTGCCCGCCGAGCCGGAGCTGGAGGCCCTGCAGCACGCGGACGTGGCGCGGTTGCTGCCCGTGCCGGGTGCCGAGAGTGACAAGTACCGGCGCGGGGTGGTGGGGATCGCCGCCGGGTCCGCGCGCTATCCCGGGGCCGCTGTCCTCGCCGTGTCCGGGGCGCTGAGGGGTGGTGCGGGAGCCGTGCGGTACGTCGGGCCCGCCGGGGACGCCGTCGTCTCGCGGTTCCCGGAGACCCTCGTATCGGATCAGGGGCCCGCGAAGGCAGGGCGGGTGCAGGCATGGGTGGTCGGGCCCGGCGCGGGGGACGACGCCGCGACCGTGGCCGAGGTGCTGGAAGCGGACGTGCCCGTGCTCGTCGACGCGGACGGGCTGCGACTTGCCGAACGGGATGCCGTACGGGCCCGCAGCGCCCCCACGCTCATGACCCCGCACGCAGGGGAGGCCGCCGCGCTGCTCGGTGTGGCGCGGGAGGAGGTCGAGGGGGCGCGGCTGGCCTCGGCGCGCGAACTCGCCTCGCGCTACGGGGCGACCGTGTTGCTCAAGGGGTCCACCACGCTCGTCGCCGACTGGGGTGGCGGGGTCGTGCGGGTCAATGCGACCGGGACGCCGTGGCTCGCCACCGCGGGCAGTGGGGATGTGCTCTCGGGGCTCGCCGGGTCGCTGCTGGCGTCCGGGCTCTCCGCGCTGGACGCGGGGAGTGCGGCGGCCTATCTGCACGGGCTGGCCGGGCGGTTTGCCGCCGACGGGGCGCCGGCCGGGGCGCACGACGTGGCCGAGGCGATTCCGGGGGCGTGGCGGGACGTGCGGAACTGACCGGGCGGCCTGGCCGCCGCTCGGTGCCGTCGATCGGGTGCGGTGTCATCGTGGCTGGTCGCGGCCGACACCGCTGCCGTCGCCCCGGCGGCACTCGTCGGAAAGGGTGAACCCGCCGCGCGCCGCTCCCGGCCTGTCGGCCCTGCGCGTTTCTCTGACTGCATGATCAATAGACATTTTGCGCATATCGCCTGCCAGGGTGTCGCGGTCGTGCTCGCCGCCGTCGCCGTCCTCCCTGCCGGCGCTCCCTCGGCCTCCGCCGCGCCCCCGCCTCCGGACCCGAGGTCGAGCTCGGTTCACCGGCCCACCGACGACGAGGATGCCGTGGCGGACGGGGATCTCGTCGAGGTCGTGCCGCACGAGGACGCCGCCGGGAAGGTGAAGTGCAGCCGGAGGACCGGGCCCTATCAGAGGGCGGTCGAGAAGTGGCTGAAGCTGAAGGTGGACGGGAAGCAGTCGGCCGCCGACTGCCGGGCTGTCCGGGACTTTCAGGAGCAGCACGGGATCAAGCCCGCGATCGGGTTCGCCGGGCCCGCCACCTGGGCCACCATGCAGCTCATCTCCGCCAAGGACGATCCGAACGCGAGGCACAAGTGCCCCGTGCGCAAGCACCGGGTCGCGTGTGTCGATCTCGACCGGCAGGTGACCTGGGTGCAGAAGGGCGGCGAGGTGGTCTACGGGCCCGTCCCGATGCGCAGCGGGCGGGTCGGGCACGCCACCCGGACCGGGTGGCACAAGATCTACTGGAAGCACAGGAACCACTGGTCGACGCTGTACAACGCGCCCATGCCCTATGCCCAGTTCTTCAGCGGCGGGCAGGCCTTCCACGGCGTCCACGACAGCATTTACACAACCCTCGGCTCCTGGGGGTGCATCAATCTGCGGCTGGACGATGCCCGGAAGCTGTGGCGGGTGCTGAAGAAGGGTGACCGTGTGTATGTGTGGGGACACCGGCCCGGGAAGTAGGCGCTTGGCAGGGGGCCGGTGCCTCGGGGGGTGTCCGACCCCTCTGAGACACTGGGGACGCCATGACTGAGACAGCAGCTGCCCCGACCGCGCCCCTGCGCGCCCGCGCCGAGATCGATCTGGCCGCCCTGCGCGCCAACGTGCGGACCCTGCGCGCCCTCGCGCCGGGAGCTGCCCTCATGGCCGTGGTCAAGTCCGACGCGTACGGCCACGGTGCCGTGCCGTGCGCCCGGGCCGCCGTGGCGGCGGGGGCCGCATGGCTGGGGACCGCAACCCCCGAGGAGGCGCTCGCACTGCGGGCCGCCGGTCTGCCCGGACGCATCATGTGCTGGCTGTGGACACCGGGCGGGCCCTGGCGGGAGGCCGTCGAGGCCGACATCGACGTGTCGGTGAGCGGGATGTGGGCGCTGGACGAGGTCACCGCGGCCGCCCGCGCGGCAGGCATTCCCGCGCGCGTACAGCTCAAGGCCGACACCGGGCTGGGGCGTAACGGCTGCCAGCCGGGGGAGGACTGGGCCGAGCTGGTCGCAGCCGCCCTGCGCGCCGAGGCCGAAGGGATCCTGCGCATCACCGGACTCTGGTCGCACTTCGCGTGCGCCGACGAACCCGGACACCCCTCCATCGACCTCCAGCTCACCCGCTTCCGCGAGATGCTCGCCTATGCCGAAGGCCGGGGCGTGCGCCCCGAGGTGCGGCACATCGCCAACTCGCCCGCCACGCTCACCCTCCCCGAGGCCCACTTCGACCTGGTACGGACCGGTATCGCCCTCTACGGCATCTCGCCGAGCCCCGAGATGGGCAGTCCCGCCGACTTCGGGCTGCGTCCGGTGATGACACTGTCGGCGTCCATCGCGCTCGTGAAGCACGTTCCGGGGGGCCACGGCGTCAGTTACGGGCATCACTACGTCACCCCCGGCGCGACGACCCTCGGACTCGTGCCCGTCGGGTACGCCGACGGCGTTCCGCGGCACGCCTCCGGGACCGGCCCGGTGCTGGTCGGCGGCAAGTGGCGGACCGTCGCCGGGCGGGTCGCCATGGACCAGTTCGTCGTCGATCTCGGCGGGGACGAGCCACCGGTCGGCACCGAAGCGGTGCTGTTCGGGCCCGGCGACCGCGGCGAGCCCACCGCCGAGGACTGGGCGCAGGCCGCGGGCACCATCGCGTACGAGATCGTCACGCGGATCGGAACGCGCGTTCCCCGCGTCTACGTGAATGAGCAACAAAGCGGGTAACCGCACAGAGGCCCGACAGTCCACGGACCGCCAGAAGTGCAGCACCCGTAAGCCGAGCAACATCAGGCAGTCGACCGACAGCGGTACCAAACAGGCAACACGTGTAACGCAAGCAACACCTGCATCACCCGACCCAGCGAACAGCAGTAATGATCCGGCGAAGAGGAGCGGTACGTGAGCGAGAGCAGTGCGGAGGCCGTCGCAGCAGCCGTCGCCTCCGCCACGGGGGCGGCCGGGAACTGGCGCAGGGCGACCGGCATCGCGGGCGCCGCGATAGGCGTGGTCGCCGCGGGCGCGGCGGCCGGAGTCGCCATAGAGCGGCTCACCGTCGGCCGCGGAATGCGGAAGAAGGCGCGGCTCGCGCTCGACTCGACCGGACCGTACGGGGCGCTGCGCGGCACGCCCGGCAAGGCCACGGCCGACGACGGCACCGAGCTGTACTACGAGGTCGACGACGTCGACCCGGACGCCGTCCCCGCGCTCGGCCCGCGCCGCCGCCGCCTGTTCGGCCGTAAGGCGCCCGCTCCCGTCACCGTCGTCTTCAGCCACGGCTACTGCCTCAACCAGGACTCCTGGCACTTCCAGCGGGCGGCCCTGCGCGGCGTCGTACGGACCGTGCACTGGGACCAGCGCAGCCACGGGCGGTCCGCGCGGGGTGCGCAGCAGGTGCAGGACGGCGTGCCGGTCAGCATCGACCAGCTGGGCCGCGATCTGAAGGCCGTCATCGACGCCGCCGCGCCGGAAGGCCCGATAGTGCTCGTCGGACACTCCATGGGCGGCATGACCATGATGGCGCTGGCCGACCAGTATCCCGAGCTGATCCGTGACCGGGTGGTCGCCACCGCCTTCGTCGGTACGTCGTCCGGGCGGCTCGGCGAGGTCAACTTCGGGCTGCCGGTCGCGGGCGTCAACGCGGTGCGGCGGGTGCTCCCCGGAGTGCTGAAGGCGCTGGGGCAGCAGGCCGCGCTGGTGGAGAAGGGGCGGCGGGCGACCGCCGATCTGTTCGCCGGGATCATCAAGCGGTACTCGTTCGCCTCGCGGGACGTGGACCCGGCCGTCGCGCGGTTCGCCGAGCGGATGATCGAGGGCACGCCGATCGACGTGGTCGCCGAGTTCTACCCGGCGTTCACGGAGCACGACAAGACCGAGGCGCTGGTGCACTTCGCGGATCTGCCGGTGCTGGTGCTGGCCGGGATCGGCGATCTCGTCACCCCCAGCGAGCACAGCGAGGCGATCGCCGACCTGCTGTCGGACGCCGAACTGGTGCTGGTCCCGGACGCCGGGCACCTGGTGATGCTGGAGCACCCGGAGGTGGTCACCGACCGGCTGGCCGACCTGCTCACCCGTGCGGGTGCCGTCCCGGCAGGAGCTACCGTGGGTGGCTATGGAAGCACCAGCAGCACCGCACAACCCGGCTGAGACCGAGGCCTCCGGGTCCCCCGCCGTGCCTTCTGCGGAGATCACCGTCATCTCCCCCGAGCAGATGCGGGACCTGGGTCGCCGCCTCGCCAAGCTGCTGCGCGCCGGCGACCTCGTGATGCTCAACGGGGAGCTCGGCGCGGGCAAGACGACGCTCACCCGCGGGCTGGGTGAAGGGCTCGGCGTCCGGGGCGCGGTCACCTCGCCGACCTTCGTGATCGCCCGTGTGCATCCGTCGCTGGGCGACGGCCCGCCGCTCGTGCATGTCGACGCGTACCGCCTGGGCGGCGGGCTCGACGAGATGGAGGACCTCGACCTCGACGTCTCGCTGCCCGAGTCGGTGATCGTCGTGGAGTGGGGCGAGGGCAAGGTCGAGGAGCTGACCGAGGACCGGCTGCACGTCGTCATCCACCGGGCCGTCGGAGACACCACCGACGAGGTGCGGCACGTGACCGTGACGGGGCTCGGGGAGCGATGGTCGGCGGTGGACCTGAGCGTGCTGTCCGCCTGATGGCCGCATGGCCGGCGCACAATTCCGTGAACGTTCCGACAAGACGTCGGCAAGATGTTGCATTCGGTGTCTTGTGCGTGGTCACATGGTATCCAGTTCCTAGTTAGGTGTACCTAACTCGGCCTGCCCCCGGGTCCTCAGGAGGCGTCCATGCCGGCCACCGAGAGCAACGCGCAGCCGCAGCAGCCGCAGAAGCCGTACGCCGTCGTAGCCGGTGTCTCCATGCGCGAACTACTGGCGTCGTGTGTCGCGGCGGACGCGGTCTCGACCCCGCCGCGGCTGCCGGACCCCGAGCAGTCCGGGCCATCGGCCCGGCAGCGGGAAGCCGCGTAGAGAAGCCGCTCAGGGGATCACGGCGATCTGTGCGCCGATCGTGGCGAACTCCCACAGGGCGGCGCCGTCCTTGCGGGACTCGCGGATGCCGCCCGTGCGCACTGTCGGGTCGGGTGCCGCCGGCGAGGTTCTGACCGCCGCGCTGAAGCCGACGGGGACGCCTTCCACGCTGGTGAAACGCACGACGTGCTCGATGGTGGTCCCGTCGGTGCCGATGGCGGAGTTCGAGCGGGAAGTGACCCCGTAGACGCCGGGCGCCGGGTCGACATTGCCCGGGGCGACCGTGAAGCTGCGCAGGACCTGGTTGTGCGCGTCGACCAGCCAGACCCGGTCGGAGCCCACCGAGTAGACGACACGCTCCCCGGCGCCGGACGCGGCGGGCGGCAGGTCCGGGTGGCGCTGGGCGCCGGGCGCTCCCGGGACGGCCACGGTGGGTGAGGCGCTCGCCTGCGGCTTGCCGAAGGCGGCCGGCGCGGTCACCGAGGCCCGGTAACCGAGGAAGCCGACGGTGGCCAGGGCGGCCACGGTGAGCCCGAACACGAATCCGGAGCTGCTCCTCGCCACGGCCGCCACCTGCCCCATTCGCCTCGAACGTCATGCTTTGCGGCGACCGTAGCAGCCCGTACACGCCTGACCGGGGCGGCGATGCCCGAGGTGGGGGCCCGTGTCGGACGCCCCGCGACGCCCGGCACGCACCACCCCCTCTCGGGATCGCACGCTGCGCCACGCTCGAACAACCTCGCGCGGAACCCCATGGCGCCGCGGGGCCCGCGCCTCCGGGCGGACGACTGGGCGTCCGACACGGGCCCCGGGAGCCGTAGGCTGTTTGCGTGCTCTTGCTCGCTCTGGATACCGCAACCCCAGCCGTGACCGTCGCTCTGCACGACGGCACGGACGTCATCGCCTCCTCGAGCCAGGTGGACGCCCGCCGGCACGGCGAGCTGCTGCTGCCGGCCGTCGACCGGGTGCTCGCCGAGGCCGGGCTCGGGCTCGACGCCGTCACCGGCATCGTCGTCGGCATCGGGCCCGGCCCCTACACCGGGCTGCGCGTCGGCCTGATGACCGCGGACACCTTCGGGCTCGCGCTCGGTGTCCCCGTGCACGGCGTGTGCACGCTCGACGGTCTGGCGTACGCGGCCGACATCGAGAAGGGCCCCTTCGTCGTGGCGACCGACGCCCGGCGCAAGGAGGTCTACTGGGCGCGCTACGCCGACTCCCGGACCCGGCTGACCGACCCCGCCGTCGACCGGCCCGCCGACATCGCCGACCGGGTGGCGGGGCTGCCCGCCGTCGGCGCGGGCGCGCTGCTGTACCCGGACACCTTCCCGAACGCGCACGAGCCGGAGCACGTGTCGGCCGCCGCGCTCGCGAGCCTGGCCGCCGAGCGGCTGGCCGAGGGCGAGGAACTGCCCGAGGCCCGGCCGCTGTACCTGCGCCGCCCGGACGCCCAGGTCCCCAAGAACTACAAGGTGGTCACCCCCAAGTGACCGAACCCGTGACCTCTCGACTGCGCGAGATGCGCTGGTGGGACATCGACCGCGTGCTCGAACTGGAGAAGGACCTCTTCCCCGAGGACGCCTGGTCCCGCGGCATGTTCTGGTCGGAACTCGCCCACGCCCGCGGCCCCGAGGCGACCCGCCGCTATGTCGTCGCCGAGGACGGCGAGGGGCGGGTGGTCGGGTATGCGGGCCTCGCCGCCTCCGGGGACCTTGCCGACATCCAGACGATCGCCGTCACCCGCGAGCAGTGGGGCACCGGGCTCGGCGGACGGCTCCTCGCCGAGCTGCTGCGGGCCGCCACCGCCTTCGAGTGCGCCGAAGTGATGCTGGAGTGCCGCATCGACAACATCCGCGCCCAGAAGCTCTACGAGCGCTACGGCTTCGAGGCCATCGGCTTCCGGCGCGGCTACTACCAGCCCGGCAATGTGGACGCCCTGGTGATGCGTCTGACCACGCAATCCGACAGCGGCTCCGCCGCGGGACCGACTTCCGAACGAGAAACCGAGATCCATGGCTGACGAACCCCTGGTCCTGGGAATCGAGACCTCCTGCGACGAGACCGGCGTCGGCATCGTCCGGGGCACCACCCTGCTGGCCGACGCCGTCGCCTCCAGCGTCGACGAGCACGCCCGCTTCGGCGGCGTCGTCCCGGAGGTCGCCTCCCGGGCGCACCTGGAGGCGATGGTGCCGACCATCGACCGCGCGCTGAAGGAGGCGGGGGTGAGCGCGCGGGACCTGGACGGCATCGCGGTCACCGCCGGCCCGGGTCTGGCCGGTGCCCTGCTGGTCGGCGTGTCGGCGGCGAAGGCGTATGCGTACGCGCTGGGCAAGCCGCTCTACGGCGTGAACCACCTCGCCTCCCACATCTGCGTGGACCAGCTGGAGCACGGCGCGCTGCCCGAGCCGACGATGGCGCTGCTGGTGTCCGGCGGGCACAGCTCGCTGCTGCTGTCGACGGACATCACCTCGGACGTACGTCCCCTGGGCGCGACGATCGACGACGCGGCCGGCGAGGCCTTCGACAAGATCGCTCGGGTGCTGAACCTCGGCTTCCCCGGCGGCCCGGTCATCGACCGCTACGCACGCGAGGGCGACCCCTCTGCGATCGCGTTCCCGCGCGGGCTGACCGGTCCGCGCGACCCGGCGTACGACTTCTCCTTCTCCGGACTGAAGACCGCCGTGGCCCGCTGGATCGAGGCCAAGCGGGCGGCGGGCGAGGAGGTGCCGGTGCGGGACGTGGCGGCCTCCTTCCAGGAGGCGGTCGTCGACGTGCTGACCCGCAAGGCCGTACGGGCCTGCAAGGACGAGGGCGTCGGGCATCTGATGATCGGCGGCGGTGTGGCCGCCAACTCCCGGCTGCGCGCGCTGGCGCAGGAGCGGTGCGAGGCGGCCGGCATCCAACTCCGCGTGCCCCGGCCGAAGTTGTGCACCGACAACGGGGCGATGGTGGCCGCGCTCGGCGCGGAGCTGGTGGCCCGCAACCGGGCGGCGTCGAACTGGGACCTGTCCGCCGACTCCTCGCTGCCGGTGACCGAGGCGCACGTACCCGGGCACACGCACGACCACGATCACGTCCACGAGGTCAGCAAGGAGAACCTGTACTCGTGACGGTCGCGTTGATGTGGGAGGCGCGGGCGGCCGAGGGCCG
Organism: Streptomyces sp. NPDC051172; assembly: GCF_040682555.1. Lineage (NCBI taxonomy): Bacteria > Bacillati > Actinomycetota > Actinomycetes > Kitasatosporales > Streptomycetaceae > Streptomyces > Streptomyces sp. NPDC051172. The sequence goes on along the minus strand of NZ_JBFBBE010000020.1, from coordinate 48,683 downwards.
GGGCGAGGAGCTGCTCGCCTGGGCGCGGGCCCAGGAACTCCCGGCGCGACCGGTGCGCCGGGAGACCTTCCGGGCCGCGCAGGACCGCGTCCTCGTCATCACCTGGTGGGACGCGGCCCCCGACGCCGAGCTGCCCGAACTGCCCGAGCCGGCCGGCGAGCTGGTCATGCGGGCGGTGCACCGGTGGCGGTTCGAGTCGCTGGGGGAGGGCTGAGCGGCGAGTACGCCAGCTGCCGCTCCCCGTCCTCGTCGGACACCCGCCACAGCAGCTTGCCGTGCCGGCGTTGCCAGAGGCCGCCGACAGCCGCCTTGGCCAGGTAGTCCGAGGCCACCAGCAGAACGAAGACCCAGATGTCGGACCAGACGTAGACGAGGCCGGCCGCCAGCGCGAAGAGGAAGACGGAGCGCACCGCGGTCTCTTCGCGGCCGGACGCCTGGTCGGCCTCCGGCAACGGGCCCGCGGACTCGAAGTCCCGGCGGTGGCCGAAACGGGTGGAGCGCACGAGTGCCGCGATGACCAGGAAGGCGAGGGCCGCGATCGCGGCGTTCTGCGTGTCGGTGGCCGACCACTGCCGGCTCTCCCGCGTGCCGACCGCCATCGCCGTACCGGCCACGATCCCGGCCAGCTTCGCCGCCCCTGACGCCAGTTCGTGGCGCACGTATCCGACCATCGCATCCCCCGGGTTCCTCGGCCCGGGGTCACCCGGCTCCCGACACCTCCGTCTCGCAGCGCAGGCGCCGCTCGCTGCCGAGCACCCGCACCGGGCCGCTGAGCTGGAGGTGTGCCGTGTGTCGTACCTCTGCGCTCGACGTGGCCAACCGTAGTTCGAGGGCGCCCGGCTCGACCACCCGGCGGCCCGAACGGTCGGTGAACGCCGAGAGGTCGGTGTGGAAATGGAAGGTGACCCGGGAGGCCTCTCCCGGGTCCAGCTCCACCCGCCGGTAGCCGATGAGGCGTACGTCCGGGCGGGTCACCGAGGCCACCGGGTCGTGCAGGTAGAGCTGCACGACCTCCGTACCCGCCCGCTCGCCCGCGTTGCTGACGGTGACCGTCACGTCGTACGAGCCGTCCGTGCCGATCTCCGCCCCGGCGGACTCGGACTCCCACGCGAACCTCGTGTACGAGCGGCCGTGGCCGAAGGGGTACAGCGGGGTCGGGTCGAGGTTGCTGACCTCGCCCGCGAGGCCCAGCGGGGGCTGGAGGTACGTCCACGGCTGGCCTCCGGGGTCCCGCGGGACGCTCACCGGGAGGCGGCCCGAGGGGTTGACGCGGCCCGACAGCACTCCCGCCACCGCCGGGCCGCCCTCCTCCCCGGGGAAGAACGCCTGCACCACCGCGGCCAGCCGTCCGTGCCAGCGGCCGAGGGCGTACGGGCGGCCGGTGAGCAGGACAAGCACCACGGGGACTCCAGTGGCGACCAGCGCGTCCAGCAAGTCGCCCTGTACGCCCGGAAGTCGGAGATCCGTCACATCGCAGCCCTCGCCCGAGGTGCCCCGCCCGAACAGGCCCGCCCGGTCGCCGAGGACCGCCACGCACACGTCCGCCTCGGCGGTCCGCGCCACCGCCTCCTCGATCCCCGACAGGTCCGGGTCCGAGGTGTCGCAGCCCTGAGCGAACGTCACCTTGGCGTCCGGGAGTTCGGCGCGCAGCGCCTCCAGGACGGTCGGGATCTCCACGCCCATGGGAACGTCGGGGTGGTGGGCCAGGACGTGGGACGGGAAGGAGTAGCAGCCGAGCATCGCCAGCGCGTCGGCCGCGCGCGGGCCCACCACCGCGACACGGGTGTCGGGCGGAAGGGGAAGGACCCCGGCCGGGTTGTCCAGGAGCACCACCGACTCCTCGGCGAGACGGCGGGCCAGGGCCCGGTTCGCGGCCGAGTCCAGGTCGATCACGGCGGCGGGCTCGGGGTTCCAGTCCTCGTCCAGGAGGCCCAGCTCGCACTTCTGGAGCAGCACCCGGCGGGCCGCGCGGTCCACCAGCGCCTGAGGTACCGCGCCCGCCCGTACCGCCTCCAGCAGGGGCTTGCCGTAGCACTTGAGCGTCGGCAGCTCCACGTCGATGCCGGCCGCCAGCGCCGCGTGCGCCGCCTCGGCGGGGGAGCCCGCCACCCGGTGCAGGGTCTCCAGGAAGCCGATGCCGAAGTAGTCCGCGACCACCGTGCCGGTGAACCCCCAGTCCTCGCGCAGGAGTTCCGTCAGCAGCGACGGGTCCGCGGAGGCCGGGATACCGTCCGTGTCGGTGTACGCCGCCATGACCGAGCGGGCCCCGCCCTCGCGCAGCGCCAGCTCGAACGGCGGCAGCGTCACGTCCGCGAACTCGCGGATGCCGGCCCGGACGGGCGCGAGATTGCGGGCGCCCGCCGAGGACGCGTACCCGGCGAAGTGCTTGAGCGTGGCGACGATCCCGGCGGACTCCAGTCCGCGCACATAGGCCGCCCCGATCGTGCCCACCAGGTACGGGTCCTCGCCGATCGTCTCCTCGACCCGTCCCCAGCGCGGGTCGCGTACGACGTCCAGGACCGGGGCGAGGCCCTGGTGCACCCCGGCCGTGCGCAGGTCGCCGCCGATGGCGCGGGCCATCTCCTCGACCAGCGGCGGATCGAAGCTCGCGCCCCAGGCCAGCGGGACGGGGTAGGCGGTGGCGCCCCAGGCCGTGAACCCGGCCAGGCACTCCTCGTGCGCCACGGCCGGGATGCCGAACCGGCCCGCCTCGGTGATACGGCGCTGGGCGCGGGCCAGTGCCTGCGCGCCCAGCGCCGGGTCCACGGGGGCGGTGCCGTAGGAACGGGTGAGCTGGCCCAGGCCGTGGGTGATCAGCTCGTCCCAGTCGTAGTCGGCGGTCATCTCGCTCTGCAGGGGGGCGACTCCGTCGCCGTCCGTGGCGGCGCCCACCCACACGCCGTACAGCTGGGCGGTCTTCTCCTCGAGGGTCATCCGGGAGAGGAGGTCGTCGACGCGGGCGGCGGCGGGCAGGGCGGGGTCACGCCAGGGGGCGGTGGTCATGAAACTCCTGCTCTGGTCGAGTGGGTGGGGCCCTCTCACGAACGCTGGCAAACTCTGGCGACGAATGTTTCGCTATGTATATCGAATGTTCCGGGAACCTAGGCCCGTCCGGAGGCTTCGTCAAGAGGCCGTGCAGGGATACGATCGCCGCCATGACACCCCCGGAGCCCGTTGAAACGCGGACGACAACCCCGACGGTGGGCCGGTCGGCACAGACCGCGACGCTCGCCGAGATCGCCCGCGAGGCCGGCGTGTCCGCGCCGACTGTTTCGAAGGTCCTCAACGGCCGCGCGGACGTGGCCCCGGCCACCCGCGGCCGCGTCGAGGAACTGCTGCGCGCCCACGGCTACCGGCGCCGACGAGCCGAGGCGAGCCGCTCGCCGCTGATCGACCTGGTCTTCCACGAGCTGGAGAGCGCGTGGGCGATGGAGGTCATCCGGGGCGTGGAGAACGTGGCCCGGGACGCGGGCCTCAGCGTGGTGCTGAGCGAGAGCGCCGGGCGGCTGACACCCGGGCGGACCTGGGCGGACCAGGTCGCCGCCCGCCGCCCGCACGGCGTGGTCCTGGTGCTGTCCGGGCTCGACGAGTCCCAGCGGGCGCTGCTGACCAGCCGCTCCATCCCGTTCGTGGTGATGGACCCGGCAGGCGACCCCGGCGTCGACGTCCCCTCGATCGGCGCGACCAACTGGCAGGGCGGTCTGGCCGCCACCCGGCACCTGATCGAACTCGGCCACACCCGCATCGGCGCCATCACGGGACCGTCCCGGATGATGTGCAGCCGCGCCCGCGTCGACGGCTACCGGGCCGCGCTGGAGACCGCGGGCCTGCCGGTCGACCCGGCGCTGATCGCGACCGGCGACTTCCACCACGAGGCCGGCTACCGGCAGGGCCTGGAGCTGCTGCGTCGCCCGGACCGGCCCACCGCGGTGTTCGCGCTCAACGACCTCCAGGCGCTCGGTCTGTACGAGGCCGCGCGCGAACTGGGCCTGCGCATCCCCGAGGACCTGAGCGTGGTCGGCTTCGACGATCTGCCCGTCGCGCGCTGGGTGGGGCCGCCGCTGACCTCCGTACGGCAGCCGCTGACGGAGATGGCGGAGGCGGCGGCCAGGCTCGTCCTCGACCTCGGGCGGGAGGACCAGGCGCCGGTGGCCACCCGGGTGGAACTGGCGACCAGCCTGGTGGTGCGCAGCAGCACGGCACCGCCACCGGCGTGACGAACGTGCCCTGGGTGGCCGGAAGTTGACGTATTGACGGGTGGTACGGCCGCCTCCACACTCCTCCGAAGCCAATCGGTTGCACGACCGAAACTTTCGGAGGCACCCGCGATGAGATCTCTGAGAACATCTCTGAGTACTTCTCTGAGAACAGGCTCATTCCTGGCGGCTCTCGCCACCGGCGCCGCGCTGCTGTTCACGGCACCCGCGGCGCACGCCGCCGATACCCCGCTGCGCGACCTCGCCGCCGCCAAGGGCAAGGTCATCGGCACGGCGGTGACCGGCTCCAAGCTCACCGGGACGTACGGCGACCTCGCCGGTGCGCAGTTCAACTCGCTGACCCCCGGAAACGCCATGAAGTGGGGCTCGGTCGAGCCCACCCGGGGCAGCTTCGACTGGACGGAGGCCGACCAGATCGTCGCCTTCGCACAGGCCCACAACCAGCAGGTGCGCGGCCACACCCTGGTCTGGCACAACCAGAACCCGAGCTGGCTGACCAACGGCAGCTGGACGGCGGCCCAGCTCGGCAGCCTCCTCCAGAACCACATCTCCACCGAGGTCGGCCGCTACAAAGGCAGGATCACCGCCTGGGACGTGGTCAACGAACCCTTCAACGAGGACGGCACCCATCGGTCCGACCTCTGGTACGACACCCTCGGCGCGGACTACATCGCCAACGCGCTGACCTGGGCACATGCCGCCGACCCGGCCGCCAAGCTGTACATCAACGACTACAACGTCGAGGGCGTCAACGCGAAGTCGACCGCCCTGTACAACCTGGTGAAGGACCTCAAGAACCGGGGTGTCCCGATCGACGGCGTGGGCCTGCAGGCACATCTGATCCTCGGTCAGGTGCCCTCCTCGTTGCAGCAGAACATCCAGCGCTTCGCCGACCTCGGCGTCGACGTGTCGATCACCGAGCTGGACGTGCGCATGGCGCTTCCGGCGGACAGCACGAAGCTCGCCCAGCAGGCCGCCGACTACAGGTCGGTGCTGAACGTCTGCGTGGCCGTCACCCGGTGCGCGGGCGTCACGGTCTGGGGCTTCACCGACTCCGACTCCTGGGTGCCGAGCACCTTCCCCGGCTACGGGGCGGCCACGCCGTACGACGAGAACTACGCGCCGAAACCGGCGTACCACGCGATCGCGGAGGCCCTCGGCGGCACGACGACCCAGCCGCCCTCCGGTGCCTGCACGGCGACGTACAGCGTGACCAGCCAGTGGAACACCGGGTTCACCGGCCAGGTGACGATCGCCTGCTCGGGCGCCTCGCTGTCGTCCTGGAAGGCGAACTGGACGTTCGGCGCGGGCCAGCAGATCACCCAGGCCTGGAACGCCATCTGCAGTCAGTCGGGCGCGGCCGTCACGTGCACGAACGCCTCCTACAACGGCTCGGTGCCGGACGGCGGTTCGGTGAGCTTCGGCTTCAACGGGTCCTGGAGCGGCGGCAATCCGGTGCCGACGGTGACGCTGGGCTGAGCGTGAGAATTTCCGAAGAAAACCGTTTCACGCCGTCGTCACTAACAATCCCCTAATAATTCGGACTTACGTTCCTGTCCGTGACGGGACACGAGGACAGCGCGGACGCGGGCAGACCCGGGGGCCGGCGGTCGAAAGCACTGAAGGCCGTCGGCCTCACCGTGGCGGGCCTGCTGGTGCTGGGCGCGGGTGCGGCGGGCTGGGCGTACTGGCATCTCGACCACAACATCAAGAGCGTCGACATCAACCAGGCCCTCGGCGACGACCGCCCCGCGAAGGCGGTGATCACACCCTCGCCGTCCGCCTCCCCCCTCCCGACCGGTTCCCTGAACATCCTGGTGCTGGGTTCGGACTCGCGCGACGGCAAGGAGAACAAGGCGCTCGGCGGGGGCGACAGCTCCGGCGCCCGCTCCGACACGGCGATGGTCGTGCACATCGACGCGGGCCGGAAGAAGGCCACCGTCGCCAGCATCCCGCGCGACACGCTCGTCACCCGTCCGTCCTGCCCGCTGAAGTCCGGCGGGGCGACGGCGGTGGCGTACAACTCGATGTTCAACAGCGCCTATTCGGTGGGCGGCGCGGTCTGCGCCGTGAAGACGGTCGAGTCGGTCACGAACGTCCGCATGGACCACTACATCGAGATCGACTTCTCGGGCTTCGCGAAGCTGGTGAACGCGCTCGGCGGCGTCACCGTGACCACCGACCAGGACATCAACGACGACGACAGCCACCTCCACCTGCAGGCGGGCACCCACACCCTGAACGGCACGCAGGCGCTGGCCCTGGCCCGTACCCGGCACGGCATAGGCGACGGCAGCGACCTCGGCCGCATAGGCCTGCAGCAGAAGCTGGTGAAGGCGCTGCTGGAGCAGATCTCCTCGACGAACCTGTTCACCGACCCGGCCAAGCTGTACACCGTGGCCGAGGCGGTCACCAGCAGCCTGACCACCGACACCGGCCTGGGCTCGCTGAGCCAACTGGTCGGCCTCGGCGAGAGCCTGAAGGGCCTGTCCCCGGACCGGGTGAAGACGGTGATGATGCCGGTGGTGACCGCGCCCTCGGACCCCAACCGGGTGGTGGCGAAGGAACCGGCGGCGAGCGAGCTGTGGCAATCCCTGCGCTGAAAGTGAGCCGTGGGACTACAACCATCGGGTGACACCGGGGGTCTCCTGGGTGACTGCATTGCCGTAACCAGGGGGATTTCAGATGTCCATCTCGCGTTCGTGCAAAGCAACTTGGTCCGTGCCGTTGATCGCCGGTGTGCTGGCGCTCGGGGGTGTCCCCGCGCTGGCGGGCAGCGCCGCGGCCGCCGCCCCGAAGACCGTCCGGGACGACTTCGACGGCGACGGTTACAAGGACCTCGCCATCGGTGCCCCGGGCGCCACGGTCGGCGGCCAGAAGGGGGCGGGCGAGGTCGTCGTCATGTACGGCGGCCCGCACGGCCTGACCAAGGACCGGCGCACGGTCATCAGCCGTGCCAGCAGCGGCATTCCGGGCAGCCCCCAGGCGGGCGACAGCTTCGGCATCCAGCTGTCCAAGGGCGACCTGGACGGCGACGGGCGCACCGACCTGATCGTCGGGGAGGCCTCCCCGGTACGCGACGCGGTCGTCGTCTGGGGCGGCAAGAGCGGCCTGTCCGGCGGGGTGTCGGTGCCCGCCGCGGTCACCCAGGCCGGCGACTTCGACGGTGACGGCAGGCAGGACCTCGTGCTGTTCCGCGGGGGCCGCTCCGGGCACGACGAACCCGGGGGCACCACGGCCACCGTCTGGACCGGCCCGATCTCCCGTACCGGCAAGCCGGCCGCCACCAGGGCCTTCGGCGCGACCGACTTCCAGTACGACGACGTCCTGGACACCGCCGCCGGCGACGTCAACGGCGACGGACGCGACGACCTCGCGCTGACCGACTACATCGGCGAGGGCGCCTCCACCTCCCGGTTCTACCTGGCCAACGCCTCCTCGGACGCCTTCACGCCCGCCAAGGCCCCCGAAGGCGACGGCGGGGTGGCCTTCGGCGACATCAACCACGACGGCTACGCCGACGTCGTCCGGGGCGCCGAGAACTACAACACGATCACCGTGGCCCTCGGCTCGGCCTCCGGTCTGAGGCCGGAGTCCACATGGAAGACGTACAGCCAGAACACCGAGGGCGTCCCCGGCGGCAAGGAGACCGTGGACGAGTTCGGCGCCGCGGTGGCGGTCGGTGACATCAACGGCGACGGCTACGACGACGTGGCCGTGGGCGCGCCCGCCGAGGAACTCGGCTACAACGACGGGGCCGGCATGGTGAACGTCCTGTACGGCACCCGGAGCGGTCTGACCGGCAAGGGCGCCCAGGGCTTCACCCAGAACACCAAGGGCGTCCCGGGAGCCGTCGAGACGAGCGACAACTTCGGCGGCGCGGTCAGCCTCCTCGACATCAACGGCAACGGCTACGCGGACCTCGCGGCGGCGGCGGCCCACGAGAACGCCGGCGACGGCGCGGTCTGGTCCCTGCGGGGGCGTCCCACGGGCATCGTGACGGACGCGGCGTTCACCTTCGGCGGGCGGACGGTCGGGGCGCCGTACACGAAGGCCGCTTTCGGCTGGGAGCTGTCCTAGCAGGTTCTGGCAGGTCAGGGCTCCGGGAAAAAACTCCGAAGAAATCCGCGGAGTCTGTCGATCCCGGCCTCTCCCGGTCGACGCACTGGTGAGAGGCCGGGAAGGACCGGCCCCGTAGCGATCGAGGAGTCACCATGCCGCGTTACCTGTCGATGGTCCAGATCGACGAGAAGACCGCCCCCGCCGAGGGTCCCAGCGAGGCCCTGATGCAGCGCATGGGCGAGCTGATCGAGGAGATGACGAAGGCCGGGGTGCTGCTCGACACCGCCGGGCTCACGCCGACCGCGCAGGGGACCCGGGTGCGGTGGGAGAACGGGCAGCTGTCGGTGACCGACGGCCCCTTCACCGAGGCGAAGGAGGTCGTCGGGGGGTACGCGATCATCCAGGCCAAGGACATGGCCGAGGCGATCGAGTGGACCAAGCGCTTCCTGAAGGTGCACGAGGAGCACTGGACGGTCACCTGCGAGGTCCGGGAGATCATGGAGGGCTGAGCCGCTTCCTTGGCTGCGGGGACGTACGGGTGTCGAATGGGGGGTTGTGACCTCACAGCCCCCCACCACCGATGCCCGCTCCTGCGTGGAGACGGTCGTGGAGACCGTCTTCCGCATGGAGTCGCCGCGCATCATCGCAGGTGTCACCCGTGTCGTCCGGGACGTCGGCATCGCCGAGGAGCTCGCGCAGGACGCGCTGGTCGCCGCGCTGGAGCAGTGGCCGCGCGACGGCGTTCCCGACAACCCGGGCGCCTGGCTCACGGCCGTCGAGCGGCGCCGGGCCGTGGACCTGGTCCGCCGCCGGGAGAACTACGCCCGCAAGCTGACCGAGATCGGCCGGGACCTGTCGGAGACCGCACCGCCCCAGGAGCCCGCCGACCCCGAGGACATCGACGACGACCTGCTGAGGCTCGTCTTCACCACCTGTCACCCGGTGCTGTCCGCGGAGGCCCGCACCGCCCTCACCCTGCGCCTGCTCGGCGGTCTGACCACGCCGGAGATCGCCCGCGCCTTCCTCGTCCCGGAGCCCACGGTCGCCCAGCGCATCGTCCGCGCCAAGAAGACCCTCGCCACCAGGAACATCGCCTTCGAGGTGCCCTACGGCCCCGAACGCGAGGCCCGGCTCGGCTCCGTCCTCGACGTCATCTACCTGATCTTCAACGAGGGTTACGCCGCCACGGCCCTCGACGACTGGCTGCGCCCCGCACTGTGCGAGGATGCGCTGCGCCTGGCCCGCGTGCTGTCCGCTCTGATGCCCAAGGAGCCCGAGGTGCACGCCCTGACCTCCCTCCTGGAGTTCCAGGCGTCCCGTGCGGCCGCCCGCACCGGCCCCGACGGGGAACCCGTCCTCCTCAAGGACCAGAACCGCCGCCGCTGGAACCGCATGCTCATCGCCCGCGGCATCACGGCTCTCCACCGCGCCGACGCCACTGCCACCGGCGCCCCGGGCCCCTACGCCCTGCAGGCCGCCATCGCCGCCTGCCACGCGCACGCGTACACCTACGAGGAGACCGACTGGAAGAGCATCGCGACGCTGTACGGCCTGCTCGCCGCCCGCGCCCCGTCCCCCGTCGTCGAACTCAACCGCGCGGTCGCCGTCTCCATGGCGGAGGGACCGGCGCAGGGGCTGGCGATCGTCGACGCCCTGGCCGCCGAACCCACCCTGCGCGACTACCACCTGCTGCCCAGCGTGCGCGGCGACCTGCTGGCACGGCTGGGGCGTACGGCCGAGGCGCGCGAGGAGTTCGTACGGGCGGCGGGACTTGCGCGCAACGAGCGGGAGCGGGAGCTGCTGCTGCGCCGTGCGGCCGATCCGTCCTGATCAGGCGGAGTGCCCGAGCAGCATGGTCGGCGCCCCCGCCACCCGGGTCAGGAACACGGTGGCCGAGCCCGGTCCCTGGGGCTTGACCTTCTTCCGCAACTCCTCCGGCTCCACCGCCGACCCCCGCTTCTTCACGGTCAGCGTCCCGACCCCGCGCTCCCGCAGCAGTGCCTTCAACTTCTTGACGTTGAACGGGAGTTGATCGGTGATCTCGTACGAGGCTGCATACGGCGTCGGCCGCAACTCGTCGGCGGTGACGTACGCGATGGTCGCGTCGACCAGCCCGCCGTCCAGCTGCTCGGCCACCTCGGCGACCAGATGGGCCCGGATGACGGCGCCGTCCGGCTCGTACAAGTACCGTCCGACGGGCCGGACTCGGGGGTCCGGCAGGCTCTTCCCGAGCAGCGTGCGCGGCCCCGGCAGCAGTGTCGCCCGCACCGCCCCCGGGTCCGTCCCGAACCACAGCACGGCTTCTTTCACATCCCCGCCGTCCGAGATCCACTCGGCCTCGGCGTCGGCGGGCACGGCCTCGTGCGGAATGCCGGGTGCGACCTTGAGCGCGGCGGCGCGGGACGCCTTGCGGGCGGCCTCGACGGCCCACGACAGGGGTGGCGAGTAGGCCTCCGGGTCGAAGATGCGGCCGCGCCCGCCGCGCCGGGCCGGGTCGACGAACACGGCGTCGTAGCCGGCCGTGTCCACCTCCGTGACGTCCGCCTCGCGCACCTCGATCAGCTCGGCCAGCCCGAGCGCGTCGGCGTTCGCGCGCGCCACGGCCGCCGTCGCCGGATCCCGGTCCACGGCCAGCACCCGGATCCCGGCCCGGGCCAGGGCGATGGCATCGCCGCCGATCCCGCAGCACAGGTCGGCGAGCGAGGTGACCCCCAGCGCCTTCAGCCGCTCGGCCCGGTAGGCGGCGACACTCGCCCGGGTCGACTGCTCCACCCCGTTCGGCGTGAAGAACATCCGCTCCGCGTCCTCGGTGCCGAACTTGGCCGCCGCCCGCTGCCGCAGCCGCGCCTGCCCGAGCGCCGCCGACACCAGCTCGGCGGGATGTTCGCGGCGCAGCCGGGTGGCGACGGCGAGCTCGTCGGCAGGGGCGGTGCCGCGCACCTCGTCGAGGAGAGCGCGGCCTTCGGGGGTGAGCAGGTCGGCGAGGTCGTTCACCGGCCCATTGTGGGCCAGTCGGGGGACGGTACGCCTCCGGCCGCGTGGCGGGCCGGGATCCGGACGGTGGCCTGCGATGATCCGGCACCATGCGAGCAGTAGTACAAAACGATAAAAATCGCGCTTATGGGGTGACGTGGGTCCGCGGTGGAATCGCCGTGCTCGCCGTCGCGGCCATCGCCTCGGGCTGCGCCCAGTTCGGCGGCCCGCCGGTGCACCCGGCCCCCGGCCAGGAGCCGCCCCTGCACGCGCCCCCGGCCCGCGCCCTCGACTCGTACGCCACGAAGCTGCGCTCCGCGTACCTCGCCCGCGCCGCCGCTGCGCGCCACTGGGACCTGGCAGGGGTCCCGCTGACGGCTCCGCCACCGCCCGCGGGGAAGCCGAAGATCAGGGCACGCAAGGGCTTCGAGGTGGACGACCAGGAGGAGCTGAACCTGCCGCCCGTCTTCACGACCATCCCGACCAAGCAGAAGGTCGTCTTCCTGACCATCGACGACGGTGCCGAGAAGGACCCGGCGTTCCTGCGGATGATGAGCGACCTGAAGATCCCGTACTCCGCCTTCCTCAGCGACTTCGCGGTGAAGGACGACTACGCCTACTTCCGCCGGATGCAGTCCGAGGGGGTGACCCTCAACAACCACACGCTCACCCACCCCTACCTCCCGGGCCTGTCGTACCGGGAGCAGAAGCACGAGATCTGCGGGATGCAGAAGATCATGAAGAGGCAGTTCGGCAAGGCCCCGACCGTCTTCCGGCCGCCCTTCGGCAACTACAACCAGGACACCCTGGTGGCCGCCAAGTCCTGTGGCATCAGGTACGCGCCCATCTGGGACGAGGAGGTCTTCGTCGACCACTGGGAGTACCGCGAGGACGACATGGACCTGCACCCCGGCGACATCGTCCTCACCCACTTCCGCGGCCGTGACGAGTGGAACGGCACGATGGTCGACGACATGCGCCGCTTCCTGAACAGGGTCACCGCAGAGGGCTATGCGGTCGCCCGCCTGGAGGACTACCTGTGAGCCTTCGGGGCCTGGCGGCCGCCGTCCTGGCGTGCGTGCTCCTCACCGGCTGCGCCCAGTCCGTCGGCCCCATCGAACGGCTGGGCGAGAAAGCGGCCCAGCGCGTCCGGCCGCACGGGCCCACCGGAACACCCCGGCGGCCGTACTGCCGCTGGGGCCTCACGGCCCCGCTGCCGCCCGCCCCGAAGCCGCGCCGGGCGACGCCGAGAAGGACCCCCGCTTCGTCGGCCCGGTCCGTGAACTGCGGCTGCCGGTCGGCATGTTCCTCACGGACGGTGTGGCCGGGCCGGGGTACGGCCACTTCGCCAGGCTCCGCTCGATCGGCGCGAGCATCCAGGACCACACCCCCGACCACCCTGCCCTGAGCGGCCCGCTTACGGCGGCCGGTCGTTTCAGCCCGTCGTGGGGGTCCCCCCGCTCGAGCGAAGCCGAGAGTGGGGGAGTTTGAGGACGAGGCCGTTCAGGCCGATAGCGGGGGCGCGGGGGCGGCAGCCCCCGGGACGCTCACCGAGCCCCCGGTCGACCGAAACCCCGCCGACGCGCCGCGGGCATTGGCACTCCGCTTGACCGAGTGCTAATCACGGTCATAGTCTCGGCTCTGGCACTCCCCACTGGAGAGTGCCAACTACGCGACGGGCAGGTCCGGCACCCGCGACGACGGATCCACCTGGTCGCCACCTCAGACAGTTAACCCCGTGAGATCTCCGAAGGGGGAGGTCGGATCGTGACGACCACCAGCTCCAAGGTTGCCATCAAGCCGCTCGAGGACCGCATCGTGGTCCAGCCGCTCGACGCCGAGCAGACCACCGCCTCTGGCCTGGTCATCCCGGACACTGCCAAGGAGAAGCCCCAGGAGGGCGTCGTCCTGGCCGTGGGCCCGGGCCGCTTCGAGAACGGCGAGCGCCTGCCGCTCGACGTCAAGACCGGCGACATCGTGCTGTACAGCAAGTACGGCGGCACCGAGGTGAAGTACAACGGCGAGGAGTACCTCGTCCTCTCGGCTCGCGACGTGCTCGCGATCATCGAGAAGTAAGGGGGTCTGGGGGTCACCCCCAGAAATCCTGCACCCGCTTCCTTACCGAAGCACATTGCTTGTGAGCTGCGCCCCGGGTTCCCGCGACCTTATGAAGCCGGGCGTCCGGGGCGCAGTTCGTTTCACCCACGTTTTCCGAGAGGGCTGAACCGCTCCCATGGCGAAGATCCTGAAGTTCGACGAGGACGCCCGTCGCGCCCTCGAGCGCGGCGTCAACAAGCTGGCCGACACGGTCAAGGTGACGATCGGCCCCAAGGGCCGCAACGTCGTCATCGACAAGAAGTTCGGCGCGCCCACCATCACCAACGACGGCGTCACCATCGCCCGTGAGGTCGAGGTCGAGGACCCGTACGAGAACCTCGGCGCCCAGCTGGTGAAGGAGGTGGCGACCAAGACCAACGACATCGCGGGTGACGGCACCACCACCGCCACCGTGCTCGCCCAGGCGCTGGTGCGCGAGGGCCTGAAGAACGTCGCCGCCGGTGCCTCCCCGGCGCTGCTGAAGAAGGGCATCGACGCGGCTGTGGCGGCCGTCTCCGAGGACCTCCTCGCCACCGCCCGCCCGATCGACGAGAAGTCCGACATCGCCGCCGTGGCCGCGCTCTCCGCGCAGGACCAGCAGGTCGGCGAGCTCATCGCCGAGGCGATGGACAAGGTCGGCAAGGACGGTGTCATCACCGTCGAGGAGTCCAACACCTTCGGTCTGGAGCTGGACTTCACCGAGGGCATGGCCTTCGACAAGGGCTACCTGTCGCCGTACTTCGTCACGGACCAGGAGCGCATGGAGGCCGTCCTGGAGGACCCCTACATCCTCATCAACCAGGGCAAGATCTCCTCCATTGCCGACCTGCTGCCGCTGCTGGAGAAGGTCATCCAGACCAACTCCTCCAAGCCGCTGCTGATCATCGCCGAGGACGTCGAGGGCGAGGCCCTGTCCACCCTGGTCGTCAACAAGATCCGCGGCACCTTCAACGCCGTCGCGGTGAAGGCCCCGGGCTTCGGCGACCGCCGCAAGGCGATGCTGCAGGACATGGCGGTCCTCACCGGCGCCACCGTCATCTCCGAGGAGGTCGGCCTCAAGCTCGACCAGGTCGGCCTGGACGTGCTCGGCTCCGCCCGCCGCGTCACGGTCACCAAGGACGACACCACCCTCGTCGACGGTGCCGGCAACTCCGAGGACGTCGTCGGCCGCGTCGCCCAGATCAAGGCCGAGATCGAGAACACGGACTCCGACTGGGACCGCGAGAAGCTCCAGGAGCGCCTCGCGAAGCTGGCCGGCGGCGTGTGCGTGATCAAGGTCGGCGCCGCCACCGAGGTGGAGCTGAAGGAGAAGAAGCACCGTCTGGAGGACGCCATCTCCGCGACCCGCGCCGCGGTCGAGGAGGGCATCGTCTCCGGTGGTGGCTCCGCGCTGGTGCACGCCGCCAAGGTGCTCGAGGGCTCCCTCGGCAAGACCGGCGACGAGGCCACCGGTGTCGCCGTCGTCCGCCGCGCGGTCGTCGAGCCGCTGCGCTGGATCGCCGAGAACGCGGGCCTGGAGGGCTACGTCATCACCTCCAAGGTGGCCGAGCTCGAGAAGGGCCAGGGCTTCAACGCCGCCACCGGCGAGTACGGCGACCTGGTCAAGGCCGGCGTCATCGACCCGGTCAAGGTCACCCGCTCCGCCCTGGAGAACGCCGCCTCCATCGCCTCCCTCCTGCTGACGACCGAGACCCTGGTCGTCGAGAAGAAGGAAGAGGAAGAGCCGGCCGCCGCGGGCCACGGCCACGGCCACGCCCACTGACCTCGCTCAGTAGCGGTACGAAGGCCCGGCGCCCTTGGGGGTGCCGGGCCTTTCGCCGTCCTGCTACTGCTCCAGCCCCTCCAGCGCGCCGAGTTGCGCCATCAGCCCGAGCCGGTCGTACTGCCACCAGCCCTCGACGATCTTCCCTTCCTCATTGCACCGGAAGAGGGTCGTGCCGGTCATGACGACGTTCTTCCCGGCGGACGGGAGCCCCATGAACTCACCGGTCTGGGTGCCGTGCCAGGTCCACCGGGTGCTCACCCGGTCACCCCGGGAGATCTGGTCCTCGACGTCGAAGGTGAAGTCGAAACCGCTGCGCCACATGCCGATCTCACGCCGCATGGCGTCCATGCCCATGGTGTCCTGCTCGTTGGCGGGATCGTGGTCGTGGTAGTTCTCGGCGATGAGACCGTCGAGCGGCGGCAGCTCACCCTTGGTGGCGATGGTCTCGAAGAACCGCCGCACGTTCGCCGCGTACAACTGCTCGTCGCGCACGACGTCCAGGTCGGTGAAGGTCGGCATCTCGTCGCAGAGAGCCACCATCTCCCGGAAGATCTTGTCGGTCTCGGGCAGGTTGGAGTTCCGCACCGCCTCCTCGTACGAGGGGAACTCCACGATCTCGATGAGGTGGGACGCGTCGGAGTGGTCCTTGCCGACCAGCGCGTGCGTCGCCGTCCGCTTCCCCCTGGTCTGTTCGACCCATGTGTCCATCAGCCGGTTGATGTCGTCGAACCGGCTCGTCTTGCAGTCGATGATCTGAACGAAGGTCATGATCTTGCCTCCGGTCCCCGGAGTCCGGTCGAAACAGCACCATTCTCCCACCGGGGCTCCACGGCGCCCCCCGAGCGCCGGGAGGCTACTGCGGCCCGTACTTCCGACCGGTCCGCGAGGTGATCCCACCCAGCAGACCCCGGGGCGTCACCTTCACGATCCCCATCAGCGCCTTGTAACGGGCGTCCGGAACGGACAGCGACTTCCCCCGCGCCAGGTCCGACAGCGCCGCCGCCACCAGCTTGTCGGCATCGAGCCACATCCATCCGGGGATGTTGTCCGTGCCCATCCCGGCCCGCTGGTGGAACTCGGTCCGCACGAACCCCGGGCACAGCGCCATCAACCGCACCCCGCTGCCCGCCAGGTCCTTCGCCGCCCCCTGCGTGAACTGCACGACCCACGCCTTGGAGGCGCCGTACGTGCCGCGCGGTACGAAGGCGGCCACGGACGCGACGTTGACGACCCCGCCGCGGCCGCGCTCGCGCATCGCCTCCGTCGCCGCCGCAGTGAGGCGCAGCACCGCCTCGCAGTGCACCTTGAGCATCGTCAGCTCGTCGGCCATCGCCACGTCGAGGAAGCGGCCCTTGTTGCCGAAGCCCGCGTTGTTGATCAGCAGGTCGACGGGGTTCTTGCGGTCGGCGAGGCGCGCGGCCACGGCCTCGATGCCCTCGTCCGTGGCGAGGTCGGCGGTGAGCACCTCCGCCTCGATGCCGTGCCGGTCGTGCAGTTCGGTCGCCTGTTCCTGCAACCGCTTGGTGTCGCGGGCGACAAGCACCAGATTGTGCCCGTCGGCCGACAGCCGCCGTGCGAACGCGGCGCCGATGCCCGCGGTCGATCCCGTAATCAGAGCCGTTGTCATGGCCCAAGGGTAGTGACCCGGACTGTGGGAATCCGATCTCTGCACAGGGCCCGACGGTGGTGAAGCACCTGGGAAGACCGTATATCTGACGGTGCGTCAGGATCCGTGCTTCTCCAGGTACAGACGCGCCGCCTCGCGGCCGTCCGGATGCAGCGCCGTACCCGCCGCCAGCAGCCGCGGCAGCAGTTTCCGCTCCGTCGTGACCGCCCGGAACTGCAGCGCCACCGTCACGTCGTGGTCCGGCCGGTGCACGATCTCGACCGGATCGCCGGAGCGGATCTCGCCGGGCTCGATCACCCGCAGGTACGCGCCCGGAGCACCCTTCTGCGTGAACCGCTTCACCCACCCCTTCTCGCCCAGATGGCCCTGGAAGGTGAGGCAGGGGATCCGGCCGGAGGTGACCTCCAGGACGACCTCCGCTCCGATCCGCCAGCGCTCGCCGATCAGTGCGCCCGATATGTCGAGGCCCTCGGTGGTGAGGTTCTCGCCGAACGAGCCGCTCGGCAGCAGTCGCCCCAGCTCGCGCTCCCAGTCGTCGAGGTCCTCGCGCGCGACCGCGTACACCGCCTGGTCGTCGCCCCCGTGGTGGCGCAGTTCGCACACCGCGTCCCCGGCCAGCCCGCTCGCGCCGACCCCCTTGGGCCCGGGCGCCGCCACCCGCACCGGTCCGTCGACCGGCCGCTTGTCGATGCCGGTCACCCCGTCCGGCTGGCCGGTGTACGGCACGGCCTTCGGGCGGCCGAGGTTCACAGACAGTAGTTTCATGCCCGAACAGTAGGTGAAGCCGGATCAAAGCGTCGACGCATTAAGGGGCGCCTGGTCAAAGGATCGCTTATCCTCGAACCGTGATCGAAGCCCGTCATCTGCGCGTTCTGCGCGCCGTCGCCACCACCGGCTCCTTCTCGGCCGCCGGGCGCGAACTGGGCTGTACGCAGCCCGCCGTCAGCCAGCAGATGAAGGCCCTGGAGGCGTCGGTCGGCACGCCGCTGCTCGTCCGCGGCGGGCGCGAGATGCGGCTGACCCAGGCCGGTGAGGCACTGGTGCGGCATGCCTCGGGGATCCTGGCCGGGCTCACGGCGGCGGAGGAGGAGGTCGCCGCCATCGCGGGGCTGCGCGCCGGACGCGTACGGCTCGTCTCGTTCCCGAGCGGCAGCTCGACGCTCGTGCCCACCGCCCTCGCGGCCCTGCGCGCCGCGCACCCCGGCACCCGGGTCTCCTTGGAGGAGGCCGAACCGCCCGCCTCCGTCGAGTTGCTGCGCGAGGGCGACTGCGACGTGGCGCTGGCCTTCCGCTACGAGCGCGCGGCGGGCGCGGAGGAGTGGGACGACCTGGTCGTACGGCCGCTGCTGAGCGACCGGCTCGTCGGGCTCGTGCCCGAGCGGCACCGGCTCGCGCAGGCCTCGGCCGTGGCCATCGGGGACCTCGCGCACGAGCCGTGGATCGCCGGATGCCCGCGCTGCCGCGGACAGTTGGTCGAGGTGTGCGAGAGCGCCGGGTTCACCCCGCGCATCGACTTCGCCACCGACGACTATCCGGCCGTCGTCGGCCTGGTCGGCGCCGGCCTCGGCGTCGCAGTCCTGCCGCAGCTCGCCATCGAGTCGGTACGGCCGCGGCACGCGCGCGTGCTGACGCTGGAGCCGGCGGTGCGGCGGGAGATCGTGGCGCTGACGCTGCCCGACCTGGCCCAGGTGCCCGCGGTCGCGGCGACCCTGGAGCAACTGGCGCGCGCAGCCGCCCGGCAGTGAAGAAGGGCACGCGCGCGTGCCCTTCTCATGGGAGCTCGGGGTCCGGGAGCTCAGGGACCCGGGAACGCAGAAACGTTCCTTCAGTTGTTCGAGACGCCGTCCCCGGCGGTCGCCGCCGCCACCAGCCGGTTCCGTGCCCGCCCCATCAGCTCTTCGCGCTCGTCCTCGGTCAGGCCGCCCCACACGCCGTACGGCTCTCTCACCGCCAGCGCGTGCGCCGCGCACTGCGCGCGCACCGGGCACCTCATGCAGACCTCCTTGGCCGAGTTCTCGCGAGCGCTCCGGGCCGCACCGCGCTCACCCTCCGGATGAAAGAAGAGTGAGCTGTCCACCCCGCGGCAGGCGGCCAGGAGCTGCCAGTCCCACAGGTCCGCGTTCGGTCCGGGAAGGCGGGAGAAATCTGCCATTACGTGACCCCTTGTAGCCGTTCTGAGCGGATACGGTGCCCATGACCGTATATCTACGATCTAAGGAAATGAAAATATGACTCATTGCGAATCTAGCCTCAGACACCAGTAGATGGGAAGAAAAAGGGCTAAATGGGGCATGGGTTGTGATGAAACGTTGAGAGTCCGCCCTGCATGTCTGCACCGTGTCCGTGCCCTCACGTAGAGTGCCGAAGATGGCACACGGCCCCGTAACTCTTTCGAGTGACCATCGTTGAGAGTGCGGAGGCGGTTGAAGCAACAAGTGCTCGGGCAGGCGTCCGAGACGGTCGACCGCACAGGTGACGATTTCGTACCAGCCTGGAGGCTCAAGGTGACGTGCATCAGCTGCGGAGGGCGGCCATGACATCCGTCCTCGTCTGCGACGACTCCCCGCTTGCCCGAGAGGCGCTCCGCCGCGCGGTCGCGACCGTGCCCGGCGTCGAGCGCGTGACGACCGCGGCCAACGGCGAGGAAGTCCTCCGCCGCTGGGGCGCCGACCGTTCGGACCTGATTCTGATGGACGTACGCATGCCCGGACTGGGCGGCGTCGAGACCGTCCGCCGGCTGCTGTCCGCCGACCCCGGAGCGCGCATCATCATGCTCACCGTCGCCGAGGACCTGGACGGCGTGGCCCTCGCGGTCGCCGCGGGCGCCCGCGGCTATCTGCACAAGGACGCCTCGCGCGCGGAGTTGCGCGCGACCGTCACACAGGCGCTCGCCGACCCGACCTGGCGGCTGGCCCCGCGCCGGCTGCGCTCCGCCGAGATGGGCGCCGCGCCCACGCTCACCGCGCGTGAGATCCAGGTCCTGGAGGGCATGAGCCACGGCCGCTCCAACGCGGAGATCGGCCGCGAGCTGTTCCTCTCCGAGGACACCGTGAAGACGCACGCCCGGCGGCTCTTCAAGAAGCTCGGCGCCTCGGACCGGGCGCACGCCGTGGCGCTCGGCTTCCGCTGGGGCCTGGTCCGCTAGGCCGGTCGGGTGTGTTGCAGCGGGGGTTCGAGAACCCCCGCCCATCGCAAGGTGGGTGGGACCGGGCGACCCCGAGGGAGTTCGGGCACGTCCCCACACCGCCGGTCGCGCGCGCTTCGGTGCACTGGTCAAAGGCCCTGGCAGCTGTGCTGCGAGGGCCTTCGTCCGGCATGCCGTAAGCACGCACCGGCCTCGACGCCGCGGCCGCTGCCGTGGGCCGCGGGGAAAGTCACCCGCACGCCCTCGGAGCCGCTTGTCAAAAGGCCCCGCCGGGTACCCGATGCTCGTTTCGGCGCGGATGCCGCATCCTTGAGGTGTGGAGTCTCTCGGGGACGAGTCGGTCGAGCGGAAGGGGAGGGCGCAAGGGATGAGTTCCGGCGCACCTGCTCATAACGCTTCGGTGCACAACATCGGACACGGTGCCACGGCCCGCGCGGCCGCAAGGCACCATGGACCGATGCGCGACGACGAGGCGGCGAGTGCCGCAGGGGCGATCGGTGCACTCGTCCATCGCGCCGTGGACGGGGACGAGCAGGCCACACACGACCTGCTGGCCCATGTCCACCCCCTGGCGCTGCGCTACTGCCGCACGCGCCTGTCCCGTCTGCCGGGTGATGCCCGGCACTTCGTGGAGGACCTCGCGCAGGAGGTCTGCGTCGCCGTCCTGCTCGCGCTGCCGCGCTACAAGGACACCGGCCGCCCCTTCGAGGCGTTCGTCTTCGCCATCGCCGCACACAAGGTCGCGGACCTGCAGCGGGCGGCGATGCGGCACCCGGGGTCGACGGCGGTCCCGTCCGACGAGATGCCCGAGCGGCCGGACGACTCGCTCGGCCCGGAGGAGCGGGCGCTGCTCAGCAGCGACGCCGAATGGGCCAAGAAACTGCTGGCCAACCTGCCGGAGAACCAGCGCGAGCTGCTCCTGCTGCGGATCGCGGTGGGTCTCACGGCCGAGGAGACGGGACAGATGTTGGGAATGTCACCCGGAGCGGTGCGGGTCGCACAGCACCGGGCACTGAGCCGGCTCAGGGCGCTCGCAGAGCAGTGATCCCACTGCCGTAAGCGCCTTCCTTGAACAGGGCTCCCGACGATTCCGTACGAACATACGAAGCCCAGGGTCCTGCGGAACCGTGGAATTCGAGAGCCGTGCTTCCCGTTAGCATGGACATCCGCACCGATCAAGGCCATTTGGGGAAGGTGTCATGACTGCAAACGTCGACGGAGTGCCCGGTAAATTCGCGACACTCGGGCTGACCTACGACGACGTGCTGCTGCTGCCGGGCGCATCCGAGGTGCTCCCCAACGCGGTCGACACCTCGTCCCGCATCTCCCGCAACGTCCGGGTCAACATCCCGCTGCTCTCCGCGGCGATGGACAAGGTGACCGAGTCCCGCATGGCGATCGCGATGGCCCGCCTCGGCGGTGTCGGCGTGCTGCACCGCAACCTGTCCGTGGAGGACCAGGTCAATCAGGTCGACCTGGTCAAGCGGTCCGAGTCGGGCATGGTCACCGACCCGATCACGGTGCACCCGGAGGCGACGCTCGCCGACGCGGACGCCCTGTGCGCCAAGTTCCGCATCAGCGGTGTCCCCGTCACCGACCCGGCCGGCAAGCTGCTCGGCATCGTCACCAACCGTGACATGGCCTTCGAGTCCGACCGCAGCCGCCAGGTGCGCGAGGTCATGACGCCGATGCCGCTGGTCACCGGCAAGGTCGGCATCTCCGGTGTGGACGCCATGGAGCTGCTGCGCCGCCACAAGATCGAGAAGCTTCCCCTGGTCGACGAGGCCGGTGTCCTCAAGGGCCTCATCACGGTCAAGGACTTCGTCAAGGCCGAGAAGTACCCGAACGCCGCCAAGGACGCCGAGGGCCGGCTGCTCGTCGGTGCCGCCGTGGGCGCCAGCCCCGAGGCCCTGGAGCGCGCCCAGGCGCTCGCCGAGGCCGGTGTGGACTTCCTGGTCGTGGACACCTCGCACGGCCACAACAGCAACGCGCTGAGCTGGATGTCGAAGATCAAGTCGAGCGTCTCCGTCGACGTGATCGGCGGCAACGTCGCCACCCGCGACGGCGCGCAGGCCCTCATCGACGCCGGTGTCGACGGCATCAAGGTGGGCGTGGGCCCCGGCTCCATCTGTACGACCCGAGTGGTCGCCGGCATCGGCGTCCCGCAGGTCACCGCCATCTACGAGGCCTCCCTCGCGGCCCGCCCGGCGGGCATCCCGCTGATCGGCGACGGCGGCCTGCAGTACTCCGGCGACATCGGCAAGGCCCTCGCGGCCGGCGCCGACACGGTCATGCTCGGCTCGCTGCTCGCGGGCTGCGAGGAGTCGCCCGGCGAGCTGCAGTTCATCAACGGCAAGCAGTTCAAGTCGTACCGCGGCATGGGCTCGCTCGGCGCCATGCAGTCCCGCGGCCAGGCGAAGTCGTACTCGAAGGACCGCTACTTCCAGGGCGAGGTCTCCTCCGACGACAAGCTCGTGCCCGAGGGCATCGAGGGCCAGGTGCCCTACCGCGGCCCGCTGTCCAGCGTTCTGCACCAGCTCGTCGGCGGTCTGCGCCAGACCATGGGCTATGTGGGCGCGGCCACCATCGAGGAGATGGAGTCCAAGGGCCGCTTCGTGCGGATCACCTCCGCGGGCCTCAAGGAGAGCCACCCGCACGACATCCAGATGACGGTCGAGGCGCCGAACTACAGCCGCAAGTAGTCGTCCGAGCAGTCAGCAGGCTCCTTCAAGGGCGGTCCCGGAAGCACCGGGGCCGCCCTTGTCGTACCTGTCGGCGATACTGGAAGACGCTGCAACGCATCAGGGAAAGGCCACAGACGTGACTGAGATCGAGATCGGGCGCGGCAAGCGCGGCCGCCGGGCGTACGCCTTCGACGACATCGCCGTCGTCCCCAGCCGCCGTACGCGGGACCCGAAGGAGGTCTCGATCGCCTGGCAGATCGACGCCTACCGCTTCGAGCTGCCGTTCCTGGCCGCCCCCATGGACTCCGTGGTCTCCCCGGCCACCGCGATCCGCATCGGCGAACTCGGCGGCCTCGGCGTGCTGAACCTCGAGGGCCTGTGGACGAGGTACGAGGACCCGCAGCCGCTGCTCGACGAGATCGTCGGCCTCGACGCGGACCGGGCCACGCGCCGGCTCCAGGAGATCTACGCCGCTCCCATCAAGGAGGAGCTGATCGGCGCGCGCCTGAAGGAGGTGCGCGACTCCGGCGTGGTCACCGCGGCCGCGCTCTCCCCGCAGCGCACGGCCCAGTTCTCCAAGGCCGTCGTGGACGCGGGCGTGGACATCTTCGTCATCCGCGGTACGACGGTCTCCGCGGAGCACGTCTCCGGCTCGCACGAGCCGCTGAACCTGAAGCAGTTCATCTACGAGCTCGACGTCCCGGTGATCGTCGGCGGCTGCGCCACGTACACGGCGGCCCTGCACCTGATGCGTACGGGCGCGGCGGGCGTGCTCGTCGGCTTCGGCGGCGGCGCCGCGCACACCACGCGCAACGTGCTGGGCATCCAGGTCCCGATGGCGACCGCGGTCGCGGACGTGGCGGCGGCCCGCCGTGACTACATGGACGAGTCCGGCGGCCGGTACGTGCACGTGATCGCCGACGGCGGTGTGGGCTGGTCCGGCGACCTGCCGAAGGCGATCGCCTGCGGCGCGGACGCCGTGATGATGGGCTCCCCGCTCGCCCGCGCGACGGACGCGCCCGGCAAGGGCAACCACTGGGGCATGGAGGCCGTCAACGAGGAGCTCCCGCGCGGCAAGAAGGTCGACCTCGGCACGGTCGGCACCATCGAGGAGGTGCTGACCGGCCCGTCGCACACCCCTGACGGCTCCATGAACCTCTTCGGCGCACTGCGGCGGGCGATGGCCACGACCGGCTACAGCGAGCTGAAGGAGTTCCAGCGGGTCGAGGTCACGGTGGCGGACTCGCAGCACAAGCGGTAGGGCGTACGGCGTGAAGGGGGCCGGTCACCTGGTGAGGTGACCGGCCCCCTTCGTGTGCCCGGGGCTTGCGCGGGGCGCGTGGGGTGATGCGGGGGCGTGCGGTTGCGTTCGGGAAGGAAACGGGCTGGTCAGCGGTTCCGAGGGCGATAACGTCCGTGTCGGCGCCCCAGGTTGCTGGAGCGCCCCCTTCCAAGGATTTGGTTCCGGACCCCGCTCCTCGGGGCCCGGCCCGATTTCCAACGGACCGTCTACCGGGCAAATGGGCGGCGTCGTGGAAGGGGGCGCCCATGGGACGTCACCGCAAGCCCACTCGCTGGGACCGGATCCGTCTTCGGATGGTGAAGTGCCGGAGGAGGTGGATCTTGCGGATTTTCGGATGGTGAGCGGCCGCCCCCAAGCAGCGTAGGGGCGGACACTCCGTGAACCATCCAGGAGCCTGCCGCAGTTCCCGCTGCGGTGGGCTCCACCTAGTGGGTGTGATGGTGAGCGGCCGCCCCCAGACAACGTAGGGGCGGACTCTCCGTGATCCATCCGTGAGCCTGCCGCAGTGCCACCTACGGCCGACCCCACCTGTCTCCGTAAGGTACCCGCGCCGCGCCCGGCATGCCACCAGCCCCGGAGCCTGTTGCACTCGCGCGCCCCCCTTCACAACCGACGCGCCGCCCCACCCCGCACCGGCAGCGTCAGACCGCCGCCTTCTTGGCCCCCGTGAAGGCCACATACGCGGCGATCGCGAAGAACACGAACGTCAGCGGGTCGGCGTCCGCCTTCCAGGCCTCCTGGACCACGCCGAGGTGCTGGAAGAAGACCTCGTTGAAGCCGACCTTCACCTGGTCCGCGATGGGCATGGCCTCGCCCACCAGATGGCCGACGTAGACGGCGGCCAGCGACAGGACCGCGCTCGCGACCGGCAGGACCGGGTTGCGGCCGCCGAGCCGACCCGCGGCAAGGCCGATCAGGAAGCCGACGCCGACCGCCGCCCACCCGATCTCGTGCTTGGTCAGGCCGATGATCACGCCGTAGACACCGGCGACGACCACGGCGGCAGCGAACGCGGCCCCCAGACCGAGCCCGATGTTGTTCTTCACGGGAGCAGGCACCGGAACGGGCGCGTACGGAACGCCCGGCGCCGGAGGCTGCGGCGGCGTTGGAGTTGACTGGCTCATGACAGAAATCCGCCCATGGGATGGAGCAAGCGGATGGTGCAGCGAAAAAACTGTGCGCATGTATGTGCGACGAGTAAAGGGAGAGTAGCAGCCGAGGGTGACAGTGCGGCCGGCGAAATATGCGGTCAGAGCCGGTGGGCGGCCCCCGTCGGAACCGCTCCGCGCGTGTCCAGAAGCAACTGTGCCTTCACCGACAGGCCTTGGAGGTCGTACGTCCGGTGCTGCTGCAGCAGGATCGTCAGATCGGCCTCGGCCGCGGCCTCGTAGAGGGCGTCCGCGCGCGGGACTGGGCGGTCCTGCACGCTCCAGGACGGTACGTGCGGGTCGTGGTAGCTGATGGAGGCGCCCAGTTCCATGAGGCGGACGGCGATCTCCGGGGCGGTGGTGCCCTGTTGGTCGGCGAGGTCCGGCTTGTAGGTGACGCCGAGGAGCAGCAGGCGTGCGCCGCGCGCCGACTTGCCGTGCTCGTTGAGGAGGGCCGCGGCGCGCTGGACGACGTAACGGGGCATCTGGCTGTTGACCTGCTGGGCCAGTTCGACCATGCGCAGGGTGCGGCCGGGGAAGCCGGTCAGGTCCTGGGGGACGGCGTGGCCGCCGACGCCGGGGCCGGGGCGGAAGGCCTCGAAGCCGAACGGCTTGGTCTCCGCGCAGCGGATGACGTCCCAGACGTCGACTCCGAGGTGGTTGCAGAGGACCGCCATCTCGTTGACGAGCGCGATGTTGACGTGCCGGAAGTTGGTCTCGAGCAGCTGTACGGTCTCCGCCTCGCGCAGTCCACGCGCGCGTACCACCTTGTCGGTGAGGCGGCCGTAGAACGCGGCGGCGGACTCGGTGCAGGCGGGGGTGAGGCCGCCGATCACCTTGGGGATGTTGGCCGGGGTGAAGTCGCGGTTGCCGGGGTCGACCCGGCTGGGGGAGTAGGCGAGGTGGAAGTCGCGGCCTGCCTGCAGTCCGGAGCCCTCCTCAAGGAGGGTGCGCAGGAACTCCTCGGTGGTGCCCGGCGGGACGGGCGACTCCAGGATGACCGTGGTGTGCGGGCGCAGTCGCGCGGCCAGGACGCGGGCGGCCGCCTCCACCTGGCCGAGGTCGAGCTTGCCGTCGGCGCCGCGCGGGGTCGGCGCGCAGATGACCGCGGTGCGTACCCGGCCGAGCTCGGCCGGGCTGGTGGCGTGCCGGAAGCCCCCCGAGAGCATCCGGCGCAGTTCGGCGGGGCTGAGGGAGCCCTGCTCGGGCCCGGTCCGATAGCCGAGTGTGGGGATGCCGGCCGCGACGGCTGCCTGGGCCAGGGGCAGGCCGAACGGGCCGAGTCCGATGACGGCGAGATCTGCGGGCATGGGGTGGGCCGTCCTCCCAGTAACCGAAGCGGGGCAGGTGCGCAAGTCCTGTGGACAGGACAGGCGAAGTGCAATGTCACACTAGGAGTAAATATGACCGATTTGCGGGATTGGTTGTCCGTGTTTTCCGCAGGTCTCGGGAATGTTGTCCACAGGCTGGGGGCGACTGGTGGCTGAAGCCGGGCAAGCCGGTCAGAATTTGGGCATGGGGGATAGGAACCGGGCTTCGCCCGACGGGTGCGGCCGACGCTACCGATAGCGGGAGGCAGCGGTGAGGACAGCGACACTGGGGCCGGCGCAGCGAGCCGAGTCACTGGCGGGAATGGCCGAGCGCGAGCTGGACGTACTGGTGGTGGGCGGCGGCGTGGTCGGTGCGGGCACCGCCCTGGACGCCGTGACACGCGGACTGTCCACCGGTCTGGTCGAGGCGCGTGACTGGGCTTCGGGCACATCCAGCAGGTCCAGCAAGCTGATCCACGGCGGACTGCGCTATCTGGAGATGCTCGACTTCGCGCTCGTACGCGAGGCGCTGAAGGAGCGCGGCCTGCTGCTGGAGCGGCTGGCCCCGCATCTGGTGAAGCCGGTGCCGTTCCTCTACCCGCTGCAGCACAAGGGCTGGGAGCGCCTGTACGCCGGTTCGGGCGTCGCGCTCTACGACGCGATGTCGATGGCCCGCGGACACGGCCGCGGCCTGCCCACGCACCGTCATCTGACCCGCCGCCATGCCCTGCGCGTGGCACCCGCCTTGAAGAAGGACGCGCTGGTCGGCGCCCTGCAGTACTACGACGCCCAGATGGACGACGCGCGTTATGTGGCCACCTTGGTGCGCACGGCGGCGGCGTACGGCACGAAGGTCGCCAACCGCGCGCGCGTGACGGGCTTCCTGAGGGAGGGCGAACGCGTCGTCGGCGCGCGTGTGCAGGACGTCGAGGCGGGCGGCGAGTACGAGATCCGCGCCAAGCAGATCGTCAACGCGACCGGTGTGTGGACCGACGACACCCAGGGCATGGTCGGCGAGCGCGGCCAGTTCCACGTCCGGGCGTCCAAGGGCATCCACCTGGTCGTACCGAAGGACCGCATCAGTTCCTCGTCCGGGCTGATCCTGCGCACCGAGAAGTCCGTGCTGTTCGTCATCCCCTGGGGCCGGCACTGGATCGTCGGCACCACGGACACCGACTGGGACCTCGACAAGGCGCATCCGGCCGCGTCCAGCGCGGACATCGACTACCTGCTGGAGCATGTGAACTCGGTGCTCGCGGTGCCGCTGACCCGGGACGACGTGCAGGGCGTGTATGCGGGGCTGCGGCCGCTGCTGGCCGGCGAGTCGGAGGCCACCAGCAAGCTGTCGCGCGAGCACACCGTGGCGCATCCCGCGCCCGGGCTCGTCGTGGTGGCGGGCGGCAAGTACACGACGTACCGGGTGATGGCCAAGGACGCGGTGGACGAGGCGGTCCACGGCCTCGACCTCCGGGTCGCCGAGTGCGTGACGGAGGAGGTGCCGCTGCTGGGGGCCGAGGGCTACCGGGCGCTGTGGAACGCGCGGGCGCGGATCGCGGCGCGGACGGGTCTTCATGTGGTGCGCGTGGAGCATCTGTTGAACCGGTACGGATCGATGGCGGAGGAGGTCCTCGACCTCGTCACCGCGGACGCCTCGCTCGGGGAGCCGCTGCAGGCCGCCGACGACTATCTGCGCGCCGAGGTCGTGTACGCCGCCTCGCACGAGGGTGCCCGGCACCTGGACGACGTGCTGACCCGCCGCACCCGCATCTCCATCGAGACCTTCGACCGGGGGACGCGCAGCGCACGGGAGGCGGCCGAGCTCATGGCGCCGGTGCTCGGCTGGGACAAGGACCAGATCGAGCGGGAGATCGAGCACTACGAGAAGCGGGTGGAGGCCGAGCGGGAGTCGCAGCGGCAGCCGGACGACCTGACGGCGGATGCCGCGCGTTTGGGGGCGCCGGACATCGTGCCGCTGTAGGACGCCGGGCATCCGGGCACCGGGACACCACTCGAACGAGTGGCGCGATCCGGGATCTTCGTTCGGAACCCGGCCGTTCTACGGAGTGCGAGGGCAGAACTCGGCGGCGAACAGGGCCGGTGCGAGGCCGGGATCTGCGATCGCCGTCGTGTTCACGCGGAAGGTGAGGACATGCCGGCCGTCGGCGGTGGCTGCGGTGCGCACGTAGCTGCCGGAGATGCGTCCGTTGTGTCCCCACACCGTGATGCCGCACGACAGCTTCCCGGGAAGCAGCCCATGCCGTACAGGCCGTGTGCGGTGCGGGTGTCACGCATCTCGCGCACCCGGCGCGAGGGCAGCAGTTCGCCGCCCAGCAGGGCCGCGTAGAAGCGGCCCAGGTCGGCGAGTGTGATCGCCAGCTCGCCCGCGGCTGTCCGTGGCCGGTGCCGCGGGGGCCGAGGAGGGTGCCGGCGACAGGGTGAGGAGCACCGGCGACGCGGGCGCGGCCAGTGGGGTCCTGAGCGGCGGCATCGCGAGGTCCGCCCTTGTCGCGGCCCATCATCCAGGGCGGCGCGACGCTCGGCCCGGCGGGGTCCCGGGTGCACCGGCTCCTCGTACGGCACCAGGGGCACCCTGGGCGTCGGGCACTTGTCGGGTGAGGGACAATGGAGGCTCTGTCAGGGCGGGTTGCATGAGGGGACGCATGTCGGAGGCGGAGCGGGCGGGGACATCTCGTCAGGACACTCGTCAGGACAACAGCGAGCGTCTTCTCGCCGGGCGGTACCGGCTGGGGAGGGTGCTCGGCCGCGGCGGCATGGGCACGGTGTGGCGGGCCGAGGACGAGACCCTGGGCCGGACGGTCGCCGTCAAGGAGCTGCGGTTCCCGTCGAACATCGACGAGGACGAGAAACGGCGGCTGATCACACGGACGCTGCGCGAGGCCAAGGCGATCGCGCGGATCCGCAACAACAGCGCGGTGACGGTCTTCGACGTGGTCGAGGAGGACGACCGGCCGTGGATCGTGATGGAACTCGTCGAGGGCAAGTCGCTCGCCGAGGTCATCCGGGAGGACGGCCTGCTCGAGCCCAGGCGCGCGGCCGAGGTCGGTCTTGCGATCCTCGACGTGCTGCGCTCGGCGCACCGCGAGGGCATCCTGCACCGTGACGTGAAGCCGTCCAACGTGCTTCTGGAGTCCGACACCGACCGGGTCGTGCTCACCGACTTCGGTATCGCCCAGGTCGAGGGCGATCCGTCCATCACCTCGACCGGCATGCTCGTCGGCGCGCCCTCCTACATCTCCCCGGAGCGGGCCCGCGGGCACAAGCCGGGCCCCGCGGCCGACCTGTGGTCGCTCGGCGGACTGCTGTACGCGGCCGTCGAGGGCGTGCCGCCGTACGACAAGGGTTCCGCGATCGCCACCCTCACCGCCGTGATGACCGAGCCGTTGGAGGAGCCGAAGAACGCGGGGCCGCTGAGGGACGTCATCTACGGGCTGCTGACCAAGGATCCCGCCAAGCGGCTCGACGACGCGGGTGCGCGGGCGATGCTCAACCGTGTGATCCACGCGCCCGAGCCGAAGGAGGCCGAGCCGGAGCCGCCGATGGACGCGACGCGGGTCGTGCCGTTGCCGGTGCAGCCCGATGCGCCCAAGGGCAAGGGGAGTTCGGGCGGCTCCGGAGGCAAGCGGGGCGAGGAGGCGGCGGAGAAGCTGCGCGGGGCGCTGCGTTCCGTGCGAAAGGCCGCCGTGGCGGCGGGAGCGGCGGCCGGTTCGGCGGCTGCGACCCGCGGCAAGTCGGGGAGCAGTACGGCTGGTTCGGAGTCCGGCGGCACCAAGTCCGCCGGGGCGTCGGGTGCGGCCGGTTCTTCGGCTCCGCCGGCACCTTCTGCTCCTCCGGCCCCTCCCGCTGCGACGACTCCGATGCCTGCGGTGCCTTCGGTTCCACGGCCGGCCGCGTCGCCGTCCTCGGCGTCGTCCGCGTCGGCGCAGCCCTCGGCTTCGTCGGCTGCTTCGGGAGCCAAGGCGCCTTCCGGTACCTCTGCCGGTTCCGGTTCATCGGCGGCATCGGGTTCCGCGGGTGCCTCGGCCGCTTCGGCCGGTGTGGCTTCCGGGGGCCGGGAGAGCGCGGCGCAAGGGGGGAATGCGCAGGCCGGTGGGCGCAGTTCGGGTTGGCCGGTCGTGCCGCCGCCGGACCTGCCGCCGCGGCCCGTGCCGCGGGCGCCGCTCACCGACGTGGTGCCGAAGCGGACGCTGGTGATCATCGCGGTGGTGGTCGTGCTCGCCGTGGTCGGGACCGTGCTGGCCATCGTGCTCGGCGGGGACGGCAAGAGCTCGAACGGCGGCAGGAACAGCGGCGGGAAGGCCGCGGCCAGTGCCTCCGCCGGTGCCCGCACCAAGGAGGACGCGAGCGGCGGCACCCGTGCGGGCGGAGCCGACTCGCAGTCCGGGTCGGCGTCGACGGACGGCAGCACTGCCAGCAACAGCCCGACCGCGTCCGGCGGCAGCAGCGCGGGAGCCGGCGGATCGTCCGGGGACGACGGCGCGGTGCAGACGAAGTACACGGGGAGCCAGGGGTACTCGATAGGACTGCCCAAGGGGTGGAAGTACCAGTCGGCGAGTTCTGCCGGGGACCGGTTCACCGGGCCCGACGGGCAGAAGCTGCTCGTCGCCTGGACGTCCACGCCCAAGGGCGACCCGGTGGCCGACTGGAAGAACCAGGAGCGCTACATGACGCGCTCGCAGTACCAGAAGATCCGGATAGAGCAGGTGGACTACCGCGGCTGGAACACGGCCGACTGGGAGTTCACCTATGTGGAGGGCGGGACGGAGTACCGGACGATCGACCGCGGGTTCGTCGTCAACGACCATCTCGGATATGCGCTGATGTACACGGCGAAAGCCGCGAACTGGGACAGTGACCTGCGCAAGGCCACCTGGGACACCCTCGCGAAGACGTTCGAACCCAAGTCGTGATGTCACCGAGCCCGTGTTTGAGCCGTGAGATCTGGCATCCCCTCATTGCAGGTTGCCTCCGGCACGTATCGTGAGTGTTTGCGGACCGTACGCATCCAGGTATGGGTTCGGAACGGGGCGCGAGACGAACGGAATTGACCAACCGGGCGGCCGGGGGAGGCAACGTGGACGACTATGCGGGACGGGTTCTCGCCGACCGCTACCGCCTGCCGCTGCCACCCGCCGACGAGTACGAACTCACAGACACCCGCGCCTTCGACACCTACAGCGGCCAGGAAGTCCTGGTCAGGCAGGTACCGTTGCCCGAAGTCGTCGAGGCGGAGGTGCTCGACGCGGAGGGGCTGCCGGACGGTTTCACGGCGCGTGACCCGCGGCAGCGGGGGAGCGGCCGGTCCGCGGCGCGCACCGGGGTGCGGCGGCCCACCGACCCGGCGGTACGGCGCGCGGTGGAGGCCGCGCAGGCCGCGGCGCAGATCCCCGACCATCCGCGACTCGACCAGGTCTTCGATGTGTTCGCCGAGGGCGGTTCGCTGTGGATCGTCAGCGAGTTGGTGTCGGCGCGGCCGCTCGCGGCGCTGCTCGCCGAGAAGCCGCTCACGCCGTATCGGGCGGCCGAGGTGGCCTCCGACGTCCTCATGGCGCTGCGGGTGCTGCACGCCCATGGCTGGGTGCACCGGAACATCACCGCCCGTACGGTGCTGGTCTGCGACGACGGCCGGGTGATGCTCACCGGGCTCGCGGTCGGGGCGGCGGAGGAGGCGCTGTGCGGGTACGACCCGGTGCCGGCTCCGGAGGGTGACGGGGACGGCGGGTTCGGACCTGCGGGCGGTTCGCCGGGCGGACCGGGCCTGCCGGGTGTCCAGGGGGCACAGGGTGCCCCGGGCCCCACCGGATACCAGGGTGCTCAGGGCGGTCCCGGGGGCGGCGACCCCGAGGCCGCTCGGCGTGCGGCCATCCGGGCGCGTACGGCCGGGGGACTGCCGAGCGCCGGGGCGGACACGGCGAACGGGGCGGGGGCGCCGGGTGCGCTCGCGCCCAAGGCCCTGGAGACCGGCGGGGACATCCGGGCCGCGCGGGCCGGGGCGATCGCCGCGTACCGGGCGGGTGCCCGGGCCGCGGCCAGGGTCCAGGAGGCACAGGAGAGCGGGCGGGCGGCGCTGCCCGGTGCCCGTTCCGCGCCCGAGGGCGGCCCCGCCTCACAGGCCAACGGCACGGCGCAGCCTTACACTTCGGGCGACGGGGCCGAGACCTCGTCGCGCTCCACGAACCCGCCGGGTCGGATAGCCGACCCATACGGCGTGAGCGCCTGGCACGGGGCCGCGCCCCGGAGCGGAGTCGGCGGGGCACCGGCCGCCGAGGGCGGTGGAGCGGCCGGTCTCGCGGGCCAGGGCGGTCGTACGGCACTCCCGCCGGGCGACCGCGGCTCCTACGCCGGCGGCAGCCCCTACCGCAGCGGCGGCACCTCGGCGCCGGGCACCGGTGCTCCCTCGGCCTCCGGCGTTCCGGCCCCCCGCCTCGACAAGGCTCCCCCGACGGGTGTTCCGGCACCCGGCTCCCGCACTCCCGCGCCGCTCCCGCCCGGTGCCGCGCCCGCCGGCCACTGGGACGACCTCGTGGCCGGCACCCCCGCCCCGCGCGGCCCCGCCACCCCGCTCGCCGCCGAGCGGGCCCGGCAGGCGCGGATGGCCGTGGTGGGGCCCGTGACGGAGCGGTGGGCGCCGGAGCAGGCCGGACCCGTGCACGAGAACTGGCAGCTGGCGGCGCCCATCGGGCCCGCGACCGACCTGTGGGCGCTCGGAGCGCTGCTCTTCAGGGCCGTACAGGGGCATGCGCCGTATCCGGAGGAGTCGACGGCCGAGCTGGTGCAGATGGTGTGCGCCGAGCCGCCCGCCTTCGCGGAGGAGTGCGGGCCGCTGCGGCCGGTCGTGGAGTCGCTGCTGCGTCAGGACCCCACCGAGCGGCTGGACTTCGAGGAGCTCGCGGGCTGGCTGCGGTCCCTCGTGCGGTCCGCGCCCGAACCCGACGCCGGTACGCATGTCATCGCTGCGCCTCCTGCCGACCCGAACCGGCTGCCGATCGTACGGCGGCGGGGCGAACTGGTGCGCAGGCGGCGCGCCGGACTGCCCGCGACCAGCGCGCACGGACGGCACAAGCGGGCCAAGGAGCAGGCGGGTTCGCCGCGCAGCCTCGGCCGCACCCTGCTGGTGCTGATACTGCTCCTGCTGGCCGCGGCGGTCGCGTACGCCGTGCTCTTCATGCCGAAGGCCGGGCAGAAGGACGCGGCGGGCAGCGACCGTACCGGCAGTGCGGGGGAGGTCAGCCCCGCGCCCGAACAGTCGGACAAGGGTGCGAACAGCCAGCCGCGCCCCGACCAGACCTCGCCCAAGTCCGAGGACAGCCCCTCGAATTCGGCGAGTGCGACCGAGAGCCAGACCAACGGGCCGGCCGTCGCCGACGGTTTCACGCTGCGCAACGACCCGGAGGGTTTCCGGATCGCCGTGGCCAAGGGCTGGTCCCGGGCCGGAAAGAACGACTGGAACCAGGTGGTGTACTCGCACGGCGCCTTCGAGCTCATCGTCGTGAAGGGACGCGACGGCGCGGTCACCTACGGCAGCGACCCTATGGCGTACCAGCGGGACACGGAGCACGAGTTGCAGCCGTACCGCAGCTCCAGCTGGGCCACCGCGACCGGGCTGCGCACCGTCACGGTGGGCACGCGCACCATGGCCGAGGGGCAGTTCACCTGGACCGACGACAGCGGCAACGACCTGTATGTGCGCAACCTCGCGATGCTCATCGACGGGCGGTACCACATCGTGCAGGTGCGCGGTCCCGAGTCGCAGCGGGACGAGGTGACGAAGCTGTACGAGCAGGCGTCGGCCACCTATCAGGTGACCGGCTGACCTCACCTGTGAACGGTCCGTGAAGCGAAAACGGTTGCTGTACGGACCCCTGAGCGACAACCGTCACAGTGCGGTCTCCTTGGGACCCCCGTTGTTCCCTGTTTGCGGGCCGGTCCTTAGTCTGACCCTGTCAAGAGCATTGCGGGGCAACGTGAATCAGATGCAGGGCCAGCTTGTCGCGGGCCGCTACCGGCTCGCCGACTCGATCGGCAGCGGCGGCATGGGCCGTGTGTGGCGCGCACACGACGAGGTGCTCCACCGCGCCGTCGCCATCAAGGAGTTGACCGCCGCGCTCTATGTGTCCGAGAGTGAACAGGAGCGGCTGCTCGCGCGCACCCGGGCGGAGGCGCGCGCCGCCGCGCGCATCAACCACTCCGCCGTGGTCACCGTGCACGACGTGCTCGAACACGACGGCCGCCCGTGGATCGTGATGGAGCTGGTCGAGGGTTACTCGCTGGCCGACGCCGTCAAGGAGCGGGGCCGCATCGAGCCCGCCGAGGCCGCGCGCATCGGGCTGTGGGTGCTGCGGGCGCTGCGCGCCGCGCACGCCGCCGGAGTGCTGCACCGCGACGTGAAGCCCGGCAACGTCCTCATCGGCCACGACGGCCGCGTCCTGCTCACCGACTTCGGCATCGCCCAGATCGAGGGCGATACGACGATCACCCGCACCGGAGAGGTCGTCGGCTCCGTCGACTACCTCGCCCCCGAGCGGGTCCGCGGCCACGACCCGGGCCCCGCCTCCGACCTGTGGGCGCTCGGCGCCACGCTGTACACGGCGGTGGAAGGCAGGTCGCCGTTCCGCCGCACCTCGCCGCTGTCCACCATGCAGGCGGTCGTGGAGGAGAACGCCGCCGATCCGCAGCACGCCGGTCCGCTCGGGCCCGTCATGGCCGCGCTGCTGCACAAGGACCCCGCCGCACGGCCGTCCGCGGCCGAGGCAGAGCAGATGCTCGCCGAGGCGGCGGAGGGCCGGCGGGCGAACGAGGCGCAGGCATACGTGCCGACACAGCACACGGGCTCCCGCTACGAGACCGGGACCACCGCCACGGGACCGCACACCGGCTCCGGATCGGGACCGCAGACGGGCTCCGCCACGCCGTACCCGCCGACGTCCGGGCCGACGTCGATCGGGCCGACCGGGATGGGCCCGGAGCACCGGACGGGCACCGGCCCCGCACCGAAACGCCGTCGTCTGCGCACCGTGGTCCTCTCGATAGCCCTCGCGGCGATCGTCGGCGCAGGCGCGGCCGTGGCGCTCCAGTCGGGGGACAAGGAGACGCCGAGCGGCACTGCCGGTACCTCCACGCCACAGAGCCCGACGCCCACGAAACCATCCAGCCCGAACGCCAACGGAACCGTTCCTGCCGCATGGCAGCGCTACGACGACCCCTGGGGCTTCAGCCTCTATCTGCCCAAGGGCTGGAGCCGGAAGGTCTTCGGCGTCTCCGGCGAGATCAGGCAGGTCGACTACACACCCGACGACGGCAAGCACTTCGTCCGCATCGCCATGGACACGGCACCGGACTTCAAGGACGCCTACTCCCACCAGGTGAGCCTGGACCACCAGCTCCAGCGGCGCTTCGCCGACTACCACAGCGTACGGCTGGAAGCGAACATCTACCGCGACCGGCCCGGCTCCGTCTGGGAGTACACCTGGACCGCGTTGAAGGGGCAGCAGGGGGTCCCCTTCCCCGGTCCGCGCCGCGCCGTCGAGGAGACGTACATGTCCGGGGACGGCACCGAGTACGCGATCTACATCTCGTCGCCCGCGGCCGACTGGGCCACCACGAGCAAGCAGTTCAGGTGGGTCCTGCAGGGCTGGCAGGAGAAGACCTCCCAGTAACCGTTGGGCCGGACGGGGGTTGGCCGGTCACCGCCCCGGAGCACGTCCGTCCGGTGGGGCATGATGGGGCGCATGGGGACCGAGGGGGAAGGCGTCCGTGTCGTAGCGGGCCGTTATCGGCTCGAGGCGAGAATCGGGCGCGGTGGCATGGGCGTGGTGTGGCGGGCGACCGACGAGTTGCTCGGCAGGCAGGTGGCGGTCAAGGAGCTTCCTCTCGACCTCGACGAGACGCTCTCCGCGGAGGAGACCAGGCGGCAGCGCGACCGCACCCTGCGCGAGGCGCGTGCGGTGGCCCAGTTGCGCCACCGGCACATCATCGTCGTCCACGATGTCGTCGAGCACGACGAACGCCCGTACATCGTCATGGAGTTGATCGACGGCGGCTCCCTCGCCGACCGCATCTCCCAGCGCGGGCCGCTCACCCCCGCCGAGGCCGCCCGGATCGGCGCCGCCCTGCTGAGCGCCCTGCGCGCGGCGCACGAGGCGGGGGTGCTGCACCGCGACATCAAGCCCGCCAACGTCCTCCTTGAATCCGGCACGGACCGGGTCGTCCTCACCGACTTCGGCATCGCGCAGGTCGCGGGCGCCACCACGCTCACCGAGACCGGCTCGTTCGTAGGCTCGCCCGAGTACACCGCGCCGGAGCGGATGTCCGGGGCGAGGACCGGCCCCGAGTCCGACCTGTGGTCGCTGGGCGCGCTGCTGTGCACCGCGCTGAGCGGTGAATCCCCGTTCCGGCGCGACTCGCTCGGCGGCATCCTGCACGCGGTCGTGTTCGACGAGATACGGCCGCCCGCGCAGGCCGAACCGCTTCTGCCCGTCGTCCTGGGCCTGCTGGAGCGCGATCCCGACCGCCGGCTGGACGCGGCGCAGGCCGAGCGCATGCTGCGGGCCTACACCGACACCGGCCGCACCCCGGCGCTGCCCCCCGGCTACACACCGACCGAGCAGGACGTGCCCCGCCCGCCCGCGCCGCAGCCCGCGCCGACACCGACACCGACGCCGTCGCCCACGGTGGAGACCAGGCAGTCCACCCGGGGCGTGCTGGTGGCCGCGCTGCTGGTCGCCGCGATGGCGGGGGCGGGGGTCTCGGCGGCGGCGCTGCTCATGAACGGGGGCGGCGAAGGGGGTGGTACGCCGACGAGTCCGGCGCCGCGGACCTCGGTGAGCGCGTCGCCGTCACCCACCTCCAGTACGCCCAGCCCCTCGCGCACGCCGTCCAAGTCGCCCGTCACCGCGACCCGCCCCTCCGCCCCCTCCGGCTACCGCGTCGCCGAGGACCCGGCCGGCTTCTCCCTCGCCGTACCGGAGGACTTCACCCGCTCACCGCAGGGCGAGCGCGTCTTCTACCTGTCACCGGGGGAGACCTTCCGGCTCGGCATCAAGGCCACCGACCCGCAGACGGGCGGCCCGCTCGCGGTGATGCGGCGCGCCGCCGCCCAGGGCTCCGACACCAACCCCGGCTACCACGACGGCCGGGTCACCTCGACCACCCAGCACGGACAACCCGCCGCCCTCTGGGAGTTCACCTGGAACGGCTTCAGCACGGCCGAGGGCCCCCGGCACACCTACGACCTGTGCTGGGAGGAGGGCGGCCGGATGTACGACGTGTGGGTGTCGGCGCCGGTCGGCAAGGTGCGGGAGGCGAAGGAGTACTTCGACGTCGCGGTGGACACGTTCGTGGCCGGGTGAGGCGCAGGTCCGGGATTCGCGCCGCCCTGGATCCAGGCTGACGACGTACGAGAACAAACCGTCCGCCGAGAACACGGTGGCCCCGCGATCGCGAATCCGGCTATCGACAAGCTCTGCCCCGCCGTCAGCGCCGCACCTGAGCCCGGTATCTCCCCGGCGTCACCCCGAACTCCCTGCTGAACGCGTGCGACAGGGCGTACGGGCTGCTGTATCCCGCCTCGCGGGCCACCGAGGCCAGCGGGGCGTCGGTGTCGCGCAGGAGCGTGGCCGTGCGGGTCAGCCGCCACCAGGTCAGGTACGCCATGGGCGGGCGGCCGACCAGGGCGGTGAACCGGCGGGCCAGCGTGGCACGGGAGACGCCCGCCTCGGCGGCCAGACGGTCGTTGGTCCACGGGGCGGCCGGGTCCGAGTGCAGGGCGCGGAGGGCGGCCGTGGTCACCGGGTCGCCGAGCACGGCCGGCCAGGCGCCCGTGGCCGTGTCCGTCTCCGTCGTCCACGCCCGCACCATGTAGATCAGCAGCAGGTCGAGCAGGCTCGGCAGAGCCAGACAGGAACCCGGGCGGCGCTCGTCGAGCTCGCGGGCCAACAGGTCCACGGCTGCGCGCAGTTCGGGATGGGAGCCGACCCGGTTCGGCAGATGGACGACCTGCGGCAGCTCCGCGAGCAGCGGGTGCACCCGGCTGCGGTCGAGGCGGTACTTGCCGCACAACAGCTCCACCTCACGCCCGCCCGGCGCCCCCGCGGGCGGTCCCATCTCCTCGAACGGCACGGCCCGCGTCGTATCGCCAGGTGCGTCCGCCAGCACATGCCCCGCCCCGTGCGGCAGCAGTACGACGTCCCCGGCGGCCAGCGTCACCGGCTCGCCGCCCCCGTCGGGCAACAGCCAGCAGCCACCCGCGAGGACCACGTGGAACCCGGCGCCCTCGTACGGGGCGAGCCGCGTGCACCAGGTGCCGGCGACCCGCAGCCGGTTGGAGGAGGGCTGCCCGATGCGTATCGCGGAGATCGCGTCGCTCACCACGTCCATGAGACGCAAGCGTATCCGAATGAGCTGGACAGGCATTGGGTTGCTCACGGAAGCGCTTCTAAAGTCCTTGTTATGGCTGATGAGAACGTGCAGAATTTCATGATCGGTGACGTCGAGGTGCACCGGGTCGTCGAGTGGCGGGCGCCCTACGCCCCGGCCCGGGACCTCGTTCCGGGCGTCGGCCCCGAGGTGTGGCGGGACAACCGGGAGGCGCTCGTCCCGGACCACTGGGAGCCGGGCAGCGACCGTGCCGTGGTCGCGCTGCAGACCTGGGTGCTCCGCAGCGCCGGTCGCACCGTTGTCGTCGACACCGGCGTGGGCAACGGCCGCGAGCGGCCCGGCAACGCCCTCTTCCACCAGCGGCAGGGCGACTTCCCGGACCGCCTGGCGCAGGCCGGAGTGCGCCCGGAGGACGTCGACGTCGTCGTGAACACCCACATCCACGGCGACCACGTCGGCTGGAACACCCACGACGTGGAGGGCGGCTGGCTCCCCACCTTCCCGAACGCCACCTACCTCCTCCCGGCCGCGGACGACCACCACTTCGGCCCGGACGGCGGATACGGCGGCGGTGTGCGCCCCGACGACCGGCTGATCTACGAGGACAGCATCGCTCCCGTGCACAAGTCGGGACAGGCCCGGTTGTGGGACGGAGAGCACCGCATCGACGAGCACCTGACCCTGGAGTCCGCCCCCGGCCACACCCCCGGCTCGTCCGTCCTGCGCCTCGCCTCGCGCGGTGAACGGGCCGTGTTCGTCGGGGACTTGCTGCACAGCCCGGTCCAGATCCTGCACCCCGAGTGCAGCAGCTGCTTCTGCCTGGACCCAGGGCGGGCGGCCACCAGTCGCCGCCGGGTCCTCGAACGAGCCGTGTCCGAGGGCGAGTTGCTGATTCCCGCGCACTTCGGCGGATCGGGGGTCGTGGAGGTGCGGCGACGGGGCGACGCCCTCGCCTTCGCCCGCTGGACTCCGTAACACGGGCCCCGCGTCGACAAGTCCCCGTTCCGCAAGGTACTCATGAGGCATGAGTGCAGGCGGCGAACGGACGCGCGAAGGTCGGCTGCTCGGCGGGCGCTACCGGCTGACCGAGCGCATCGGCTCCGGCGGCATGGGCACCGTCTGGCAGGCGTACGACGAACTCGTGGAGCGGGACGTCGCCGTCAAGCAGCCGCGGCTGCCCGGCGACCCGGAGGACGAGCACCACCGGCGGGCCGCCCACCGCCTCTACCGCGAGGCCCGCGCCGCCGCCCGCGTCGACCACCCGGCCGCCGTCTCCATCCATGACGTCGTGGTCGAGGAGGACGGACTGCCCTGGATCGTCATGGAGTTGATCCGCGGCGAGTCCCTCCACGAAGTCCTCAGGCGCGGCCCGGTCGAGGCGTCCGAGGCCGCCCGTATCGGCCTCGCCGTCCTCGGCGCCCTGGATGCGGCGCACGCCGTCGGCATCGTGCACCGGGACGTCAAGCCCGCCAACGTCCTGCTCGGCGCCCACGGCCGAGTCGTCCTCACCGACTTCGGCATCGCCCACGTCCAGGGCGAGGAATCCCTCACCGTGAGCGGTGAGTTCGTCGGCTCCCTGGAGTTCGTCGCGCCCGAGCGGATGTCGGGCCGGGGCGCCGGTCCCGCCTCCGACCTGTGGTCGCTGGGCGTGCTGCTGTACGCGGCCGCGGAGGGAATCTCCCCGTTCCGGCGTACGACGGTGGAGTCCACACTCGCCGCGGTCATCGCCTCCGAGGCGCCCGAGCCGAAACAGGCCGGACCGCTCGGCCCGCTGATCGCCCGGCTGCTGGTGAAGCAGCCGGAGCAGCGGCCCGGCGCGAAGGAGGCCGGCGCGGTGCTGGAGGCGGTGGCGGAGGGCTGGCCGGTCCCGCAGGTCGAGCCCGGTGCGACGGTGGCCCAGGGCACGGCAGGGTTGCGGGAGTTCGCCGACGACAGGGGGACCGTACGACTGGGGGCTGCGCCCGTCCCGGACACGCCGGCCCCTGCGGTCAAGGCGGCGGCCTCCGCGGCCGTACCGGAATCCGACACCGCGCCCACCTCCGGGCCCCGGCGGGCATCCGAGCCGTCCGCCGAACCCGCGACCGCCAGTGTCCCGCACCCCGTCGCGGCTCCGAAGCGCGCCCTGCTGCTCCGCCGCACCTCCCTCGCCGCGCTCGCCGCCCTGCTCGTCGGCGGCACCTGGCTCGGCATGCCCTACTTCGTCGAGACCGACAGCGGAGGCGTCACCGAACGGACCGCCACCCTCACCGAGACTCCCGCCCGCGAGGCGACCCCCGGCCCCGGCGCCACCGCCTGGACCGCCCACCGGGAACAGGGCATGAACGCCGTGCTGACCCTGCCGAGCCGGTACCGGGAGTCCGCCAGGGAAGGCGGCGCCGCGAGGCCGCCCCGTCTCGTCGAGTACGACGGGCCCGACGGGAAGGTCACCATCCGCCTCACCCAGTGGGACAAGGCCCCCCGCTCCCCGATGGCCGAGGCGCAGCAGGCGCACGCCGACTGGAACAGCTACAGCGGTGACGCCCGCACCCAGTACACCCGCACCGCCTTCCACGGCTACGAGGCCGTCCAGGCCGACACCACCTACGGCCTGGACGGCACCCCGGCCCGGGTGATGCAGCTGATGATCCGCACCGACGACGGTCGCATGTACGAACTGCGCGTGGACATGCCCAAGGGGACACCGGCCGAGAAGAAGGGCACCACCCTCTTCAAAGGCGCACGTGACCGTCTCGTGATCGGAAAAGGCTGACCCGCTCCCCGTCGTCCCCGCACAACGCCTGATCAGCGCAAACCTTGCCAGTGAGCACTGGCGGCGTGTGTGTACTGCGTGAAGCCGCGTTACCGACGGGTACCCAAAGGCCCCGCGCCGTCATACCCTGCGGCTCATGACGGAAGCGCATGCCGAGGCCAAGACCGGCACGAACCCTCTCGCCCCCGCCCCCGAAGGTGCCCGTACCGCCGCCGACGTGGTCACCCCCGAGCTGGTCGCGCAGCTCACCAAGGGCGTGGTCGGCTCCGGACGCACCGCCAACCACACGCCGTTCACCGGCGAGAAGCTGGCCGACCTGCCCGAGTCCACGCCCGAGGACGTCGCCAAGGCCTTCGACGCGGCCCGCGCGGCGCAGGCGGTCTGGGCGCAGACACCGGTCCGGCAGCGCGCGGCCGTCCTGCTCCGCTTCCACGACCTGATCCTCGCCCGCCAGGCCGAGGTCCTCGACCTGATCCAGCTGGAGACCGGCAAGGCCCGGCTGCACGCCCACGAGGAGGTCCAGGCCGTCGCGGTCGCGTCCCGCCACTACGGACGCCGGGCCGCCGCGTACCTGAAGCCGAAGCGGCACACGGGCGCCATGCCGACGCTGACGAAGGTCACCGAACTCCGTCACCCGCGCGGTGTGGTCGGCCAGATCGCCCCGTGGAACTACCCCCTGGAACTCTCGGTCGGCGATGCGCTCCCGGCCTTCGTGGCGGGCAACGCGGTCGTCATGAAGCCGGACACGGAGACCTGCCTGACCGCCCTGTGGGCACGCGACCTGCTCATCGAGGCGGGCCTCCCGGCCGACGTCTTCCAGGTCGTCCTCGGCGAGGGCCCGGTCGTCGGCCCCGAGGTCGTCAAGCACGCCGACTACGTCTCCTTCACCGGCTCCACCCGCACCGGCCGCGAGGTCGCCCAGGGTGCCGCCGCCCGCCTGGTCGGCGTCTCCCTCGAACTCGGCGGCAAGAACGCCATGCTGGTCCTCGACGACGCCGACATCGAGAAGGCGGCCGCGGGCGCGGTCCGCGCCTGCTTCTCCTCCGCCGGCCAGCTCTGCATCTCCATCGAGCGGCTGTACGTCCACGAGTCGATCGCGGACACCTTC
This sequence comes from Streptomyces sp. NPDC051172, assembly GCF_040682555.1. Taxonomy (NCBI): domain Bacteria; kingdom Bacillati; phylum Actinomycetota; class Actinomycetes; order Kitasatosporales; family Streptomycetaceae; genus Streptomyces; species Streptomyces sp. NPDC051172. Next base: position 6,102 of record NZ_JBFBBE010000020.1, on the reverse strand, counting down.
CTGGAGCGCTTCGCCACCCGCACCAAGGCCATGCGCCTCGGCACGTCCCTCGCATACGGCGCCGACATGGGCTCCCTGGTCGGCGAACGCCAGCTGGAGACCGTCACCCGCCACGTCGAGGAGGCCGTGGCGAAGGGCGCGAAGGTCGTCGCCGGCGGTGTCGCCCGCCCGGACATCGGCCCGTACTTCTTCGAGCCGACCATCCTCGACGGCGTGACCGAGCCGATGTCGGTCTGCACCGAGGAGACCTTCGGCCCGGTCGTCTCGATCTACCGCTTCAAGACCGACGAGGAGGCGATCGAGCACGCCAACTCCACGCCGTACGGCCTGAACTCCTCGGTCTGGACGAAGAACGGCAGCCGCGGCCGCGAGGTCGCCTCCCGTCTGCGCACGGGCACCGTGAACGTCAACGACGGCTACGCCCCCGCCTACGGCAGTGTCCAGTCCCCCATGGGCGGCATGAAGGACTCCGGCCTCGGCCGTCGCCACGGCTCCGAGGGCATCCTCAAGTACACGGAGGCCCAGACGGTCGCCCACCAGCGGCTCCTGCCGATGGCCCCGTCGCTGGGGATGGACGACGAGAAGTACGCGCAGTTCATGAGTCGCAGCCTGCGGCTGATGAAGACCCTGCGCTTCAAGTAGAAACGCCCGTTCTCAACGAGGAGAGCACGTGTCACAGGACACCTACGACTACGACGTCATCGTCGTCGGATCGGGTTTCGGCGGCTCGGTGACCGCCCTGCGCCTGACGGAGAAGGGCTACCGCGTAGGTGTCCTGGAGGCCGGCCGCCGCTTCACCCGGGAGTCCCTCCCCAAGAACTCCTGGGACCTCAGGAACTACCTCTGGGCTCCGAAACTCGGCATGTACGGCATCCAGCGCATCCATCTGCTGGGCAACGTCATGGTCCTGGCCGGCGCAGGCGTCGGCGGCGGCTCCCTCAACTACGCCAACACCCTCTACGTACCGCCGAAGCCGTTCTTCGACGACCCCCAGTGGCGTGACATCACGGACTGGCAGGAGGAGCTGAAGCCTTACTACGACCAGGCCCAGCGCATGCTCGGCGTACGGCTGAACCCGACGATGACCCCCTCCGACGTGCACCTGAAGGCCGCGGCCGAGCGGATGGGCGTCGGCGACACCTTCCACATGGCACCGGTCGGCGTGTTCTTCGGCGACGGGAAGGACGCGGAGGGGAAGTCGAAGGCGGCGCCCGGCGGGCAGGTCGACGACCCGTACTTCGGCGGCGCGGGCCCGGCCCGAAAGGCGTGCACCGAGTGCGGCGAGTGCATGACCGGCTGCCGGCACGGCGCGAAGAACACCCTCAACGAGAACTACCTCCACCTCGCCGAGAAGGCGGGCGCGGTCGTGCACCCGATGACGACGGTCGTGTCGATCACGGACGACTCGCAGGGCGGCTACGCCGTCGCCACCCTCCCCACCGACGAGAAGAAGAAGAGCAGGGGCCGCATCTTCAAGGCCCGCCGGGTGGTCCTTGCCGCCGGCACCTACGGCACCCAGACCCTGCTGCACCGCATGAAGGCGGGCCGTCAACTCCCGTACATCTCGGACAGGTTGGGCGAGCTCACCCGCACGAACTCCGAGGCGCTGGTCGGCGCGCAGACGGACGACCGCCGCTACCGCAAGGCGACCGGCCAACCGAAGGTCGACTTCACCCGGGGCGTCGCCATCACCTCGTCCATCCACCCGGACGAGAACACCCACATCGAGCCGGTCCGCTACGGCAAGGGCTCCAACTCGATGGGCAGCCTCTCCATCCTCCAGGTGCCGTACGCGGAGGGCTCGTCGAGGGTCATGGGCTGGCTCGCGAACGCGGCCCGCCACCCCCTCCTCGTGCTGCGCTCCCTCTCCAACCGCCGCTGGTCGGAGAAGACCATCATCGGCCTGGTGATGCAGTCGCTGGACAACTCCCTGACGACGTACCTCAAGCCGGACGGCGTCGGGAAGGGTCTGCTCACCGCCCGCCAGGGCCACGGCGCCCCCAACCCCAAGCAGATCAGGGCCGCTTCGGAGGGCGCATCGGCGATCGCCGCCGACATCAACGGCTTCGCCGGATCGAACGTCGGCGAACTCATGGGCACCCCCCTCACCGCCCACTTCCTGGGCGGCTGCCCGATCGGCAGTTCGCGCGAGACCGGCGTGATCGACCCTTACCACCGCCTCTACGGCCACCCCGGCATCTCGGTGGTGGACGGCGCGGCGGTCTCGGCCAACCTGGGCGTGAACCCGTCCCTCACCATCACCGCCCAGGCCGAGCGCGCGATGTCGTACTGGCCCAACAAGGGCGAGGAGGACCCGCGTCCGGCCCAGGGAGCGGCGTACGAACGCCTGAAGCCGGTGGAGCCCAAGGCCCCCGCGGTCCCGGCGGACGCCTTCGGTGCACTGAAGCTGCCGTTCCTGGGAATGCCGGCCGTGCCGCCGAAGAAGTAGCCGCTCAGGCACGGCGAAGGACCCGTACCCCCCTCCGAGTGCGGGTCCTTCTCTCCTTGCAGTGAGCTGCTGTTACGCGCCCGCGCCGGCCCGACGGCGACGCACCGCGAACACCGCACCCGCACCGGCGACGACGGCGACACCGCCGACGAGGCCGATCACCGGCAGGGCGGAGCCGGCGCCGGTCTCGGCGAGGTTGCCGGTCGGCAGGGCGGAGATCTCGCCCTGCGGCTTCTTCACCGAGTCCTTGCTGCCCTTGTCGCTCGGGGTGGCGGAGCCCGGGTCGGTGTTGGCCGAACCGGCCTTCAGCACCTTGAAGTCGTACTGTGCCCAGCCCTCGGCGATGCAGTCCTGTCCCTCGACGTTGTCGAGGTAGGCACCGGAACCGAAGGAGTAGGCGTCGCCGGCCGGGGCCTTTGAGTCGATGCTGACGCGCAGGGCGACGGTCTGGCTCTGACCGGCCTTCAGCTCCTTGACGAAGAAGAAGTAGTCACCCGCCCAGTCGTCGGAACCGATGCGGTCCCAGGAGCCGGTCTCGGGGTTCTTGAACTCCAGGTCGACGTACGGGCTCAGGTACTTCGACTCGTCGAGCTCGTAGTTCTCCACCTCGGCGTAGAAGGCGACGCCCTCCACCCTGGTCTTCGCGTCGTTGGTGACGGTCAGCTTGAAGTTGTGGAACCCGTCGCCCGCGACGATCTTGCCCGGCAGGCCCTTGATGTCCGCGGACACCTTGGCGCCCTCGTAGTTCTTGTCGACGTCCTCACAGAAGGGCACGTTCGGGTCCGAGGGGTCCTCGCTCGGCTCGGCCGAGGTGGAGGGGGTGGGCTCGCCCGACTGGCTCGCCGGGGCGCTCGCGGTCGGCGAACTGGACGCCGGGGCGGTAGGCGTGGCCGAGTCGGTCGGCAGGCCGGTGTCCGTCGGCGTCGCCGTGGCCGTGTCGCTCGGCGTCTCGGTGGGCGTCTCGGACACGGTCTCGGTGGCGCCTGCGGTCGGCGTCTCGTCCGCAAAGGCGGCGGGCGCGGACAGCAGCGCGAGGGGCGCGATGACCGCGGTGGCGGCCGCGACGCCCATGGCACAACGAAGCTTCATGACAACCTCAAGGGAGTCCAGTCCAATGGGAGGGCTCCGCGTGTGGGGCGCGGGTGTGGCCCTTGGTTCGCAGGTTGGATCCGTGAGGCCTGTGAATGGTTGTACGGGCTCTCACGGAATTCTTACGTGGCCTACGTCGCCGACTCCAGGCAAGCGGCAGTTCACGAAGCCGCCATTCTTTGCGCGAGCCGGGTCACGTACGCTCTGCTGCTCGTCAGGCGATGCACATGACAGCCGCCGACGAGCAGCCTCGATGAGTCCCGAAGAACCCGAAGAGCCTGAAGAGCCCTGGCAGAAAGGCGTCCGAGTCGTGGCCGACAGACCGTCCGAAGAGCGGAGATCCGGTTCCGGCGAGGAGCCTTCCATACCCGACGACGTGTGGGAGAAGTTCGTCAAGGACACCGAGGCGGAACTCGGGTCCGCCCCCAAGGAGCCCTCGGCCCGCGCCCGTATGGTCACCGAGCGGCTGCGGCAGCAGGACGCGCGCGGCGAGAGCCCGGACAACTGGCGCGCCGGTCCGGCCCGCCCCGAACGGCGCCGCCGCGTCCGGCCGGTGCTCGGGGTCCTCCTCGCCGCTGCGGTGGCCGTCGTGGCCGTGAAGCCGTCGGTCATCCCCGGCGACCCCTTGGGCACGAAGGACCACGCGGCCCCCTCCGTCTCCCCCCTCCCGGCGGAGACCGCGGCCCCCGCCGCCCCGCCCTCCCCGGCCGACTCCGAAACCCCCTCCTTCGCCCGGCCGTTCGCCGGCTCCCCGGCCGAGCGCTGGGCCGACGGTGCGGCGGGCATCGTCCTGCCGAAGGCGACCCCCGTCGGCACGCTCTCCAAGGCCCAGGTCGAGCAGGCCCTGCAGCAGACCAGAACCCTCCTGGTCGACGCGAACCTCAACTCGGCCACCCTGCGCGGCGAACGCCCCGCCACCGCGCTCGGCGTGATCGAACCGCAGCAGACGGACCTCCTCACACGGCTCGACACGGCCTTGGCCAAGCCGGACGAGAAGCACGACCCGCTGTCCATGTTCAGCCGCTTCGACCCGGCGGAGGTCAAACTCGTCGGCGACGTGATCAAGACCCGCGGCCGCATCACCTTCAAAGCCGGCGAACAGTCCTCCGTCGCCGTGCACGCCGACTACACCTTCGTCTACCCGGTCGCCCGCACCGACGGCTCGAAGGAGGTCACCCGCACCATCGTGCGCCGCGTCCTCGACATCCAGATGTCCGACCCGGCCCGCTACAAGGTCACCCCCGGCAAGATCACCATCCGCCGCTACGACCGCGACATCGGCAACTCCGCCTGTGATGTCTACGACGGCTATCTGCACCCGGGGTTCACGTCGGACACCGCGACCGGCGCCCCTCCCACGGGCCCGACGTCGGACCCGTACGACCGCAGCAAGGGCATCGACGACGGCCTCACGAAGGGCTGCGGGACGGCGTCCAGGGTCTGACCGGTGCCCGTGGGGCCGACCGGTGCACGGACATGCGAAGGGCCCCGCGGGCTTGGGCCGCGGGGCCCTTCTCCGTCAGCACCGACGTCAGGGCAGCGCCGGTGCCTGGGAGCGGCGCCGGGGGGTTGCGCCGCTTGTCGTGTGTGCCCTGGGTCGCCGCCCCGGCGCATTCGGGGCGCGCGGATGGTCTCGACCTCTGACGGTACGGAAGTGCAAGCAATGCAGTTGTCCGCGGCGGGACTTGGGGGCTTTCTACGCATCGTGCTGGATGGACGGGGCGTACGCAACCGTTTGACCCAGGGTTGTGCATTTTTGCATTTTCCGCCGGTCGGCCCCGGGCGTCCCCGGGGCCGACCGTTTACTTGGGTGACCGGGCTGCTGTCCCCTGCCGTCCGGTCACAACCCTGGAGTGAGGTCCCACGACGTTCGGCACGACCCGTACGTCTCATCACCCCAGCAAGCCACGCGTGGTTCCTTCGGGCCCGCCCCTGGCTGGCGCGGACACCACCACCAACGAAGGGGCTCGCCGGGCGGTCACGCGCCGTACGGGTTAAAGGGGCTGCGAACTCAGATGCGACCGCGGCACAGTTCGAGCAGCGTCATGGCGAGGGACGTACCGGGCTTGCCGAGGGCCTCGCTGTAGTGGCCGAGGACCTCCATCTCGCGGGACAGGTTCACGCGCTGCGGGCCTGCTGGATGACGGCGGAGACGGCCATCCGTTCCTGGATCAGGCCGATGATCCGGTCGTCGAGAGCGTCGATGCGCTCCCGAGCGCCGGTGATCACGCCGGCGGCCTCGGTGGTACGGGCGCCGGTCTTCTCGGCTGCGGTGGCGGTCATGTCGGGGGCTCCTCATCGGTGGGTGGGACGCGGTGCCCCGGAGCGGCAGGACCCGGAAGACGACAGGCGCCCCGGGCCTTGTCGGCCCGGGGCGCCTGGGAAGTCGCTTGTCAGTAGCTCAAGCAGCACGACCATGGCAGCCGGCGGGCCGGTTGCCATAGGTAAAGAGGAAGGTCGGGTGTGTGAGCATGGGGCCAGTATGCCCGGCCCGGCGATGTGGTCCAACACGGTTCGCATCGTGAGACTGGGGGTCGCCGACCCCAACGTGGGTCCGGCATCCC
>NZ_JBFBBE010000019.1:0-124832 GCF_040682555.1 Streptomyces sp. NPDC051172 | reverse complement strand
GGCAGCAGGGGCAGGAAGCGCACCGGATCGAGGGGCTCGTCGAGATCGAGGTCCTCCGGCGCTCCGGTCCGTGCGGGCGCAGCAGCCCGGGCGCCATGCCGACCAGCCAGGCCCAGCCGCCCGCGAAGAGCGCGAGCGCGAGATGGGCGGGGACCTGGCCGAGGGTCTGCGGGGCGAAGAGGGACGCGGAGGTGATGAAGGTCGGGACGACATTGCCGGGCGGGCCGATGCGGGTCGCGTCGCACAGCGCCTTCTGCAGGGCGGCCAGCAGCGCGCCGATCGTGACCAGCACGACGGCGCTGCCGGTGAGCGAGGCGACGACCAGGGAGACGGCGAGACCACCGACCATGCCGAGGACCACCCAGGCCAGGGCGCGGGCCCGGGCGGCGTAGGGACGGTTGTGGGCGTACAGCGCGCACAGCGACCCGGCCATCGTGTACATCGCCAGATCGAGCCGGCCGAGAGCCAGCAGCGCCAGATTGGGCGGGGCGACCGAGGCGACCACGCTCAGTGCGGGCTTGAACCAGATGTCCGCAGGGCGGCCCACCCGCAGCACACCCGCCATCGGGAGACGGCGGACACGCGGGGCGGAGGGGGTGGGGGTCGCACGGTTCATGATGCATGAGCTTAGCAGGTGTTTTACTCGTAAAGGATTCCGGGCGACACGCGCTCACCTGTCGTGCTCCCGCGAATGCTCCCCGTGTACATCCTTGCGCTTGCGTGCGCGCCGCGTGCCGCGGGCAACCACCGACTGTCGAGACCGTCGAGCGGGGAGGTGCGCGTGCACGGACCGGCTTCGCCCGGCTGGCTGCTGGTCGCGCTGTGTGCGGCGACCGGGGCCTACTGTCTGCTGCGGATGCGCAGCACGGTCGAGGAGCAGCGCCGGGCCGCGGGTGGCGAGGCGCTGATGGGCTTCGGCATGGCCGCCATGGCCGTACCGGCGGCGGCGTTCAGCCCGCCGGCATGGGCCTGGCCCGGCTACGCGGCCGTCTTCGGCGCCGCCGCGCTGCGCGCCCTGTGGGCGGCGCGGGCGAACACGCACCATCTGCACCACCTGGTGGGCGCATCGGCAATGGTCTACATGGCGGTCGTGATGGCGGCCACCCCGGGACACCATGCCGGACACGGGGGTTCGGGCGGAGTCCCGCTGGTGACAGGGGTGCTGCTGCTCTACTTCACGGGATTCGTGCTGCTGTCCGGTGTCCGGCTGATGCCCGGCGTGGCCACGGCCGGCGGCGGGGCGGCGGGCTGGGGCGACCGTCCGGAGCTGGCGCGGGCGTGCCGGCTGTCGATGGGCATCGCGATGGTGGCGATGCTGATCACTCTCTGACGCGGACTGCGCCAACTGGGGCATTGGCCTCGCACCCCGCCGGTCGGCGAGGATCACTGCATGCATTCCCCGCCCGTCGACTCCCCGCCCCGCCCACCGGACCACCGCACCACCACCCGCACCGCGGCCGCCCTGACGCTGTGCTCCGCAGTGCTGCTCACCCTGGTCGCCGTCAAGTGGCACCCGTTGATCAGCGTCGACGGCGACATCGCCCGCACCACCCACCGCTGGGCCGTCGACGAATCCGGCCTCACCCACGCCTTCCGCATCCTGACGGACTGGGTCTGGGACCCCTGGACGATGCGTCTGGTGTGCGCGGTCGCCGTGGTGTGGCTGGCATGGCGGCGCTCGGCCCGGTGGACGGCACTGTGGCTGGTGGCCACCTGCGCGCTGGGCAGCCTGCTGCAACAGACCCTCAAGGCCGCGGTCGACCGTCCGCGGCCGGTCTGGTCCGACCCCGTCGACTCGGCGAGTTACACGGCCTTCCCCTCGGGGCACGCACTGACCGCCACGGTCGTCTGTGGCCTCCTGTTGTGGCTCCTGCACCGCTACGGCCCCGGCCGCGCCGTGTGGCGTACGGCGCTGGCCGCCGGGGTGGTCTCCGTGCTCGGAGTGGGCCTCACCCGCGTATGGCTGGGCGTGCACTGGCCCTCCGACGTGGTGGGCGGCTGGCTGCTGGGGGCGATGCTGGTGGCGCTCGCCGTGCTGGTCCATCAACGTAAGATCCGCTCATGACGGCTGTCCTGTTCGACTTCTCCGGCACCCTCTTCCGCATCGAGTCCACCGCGTCCTGGCTGCGTGCGGTGCTGGACGACGCCGACATCACTCTGCCGGAGCCGGAGTTGGTGCAGGCGGCGAACGCACTGGAGGTGGCGGGCGCCCTGCCCGGCGGGGCGAATCCGGCGCAACTGCCCGAGGAACTGGCCGAGGTGTGGCGGATCCGGGACCAGAGCGCCGAACTCCACCGGGCCGCCTACACCGGGCTCTCCCGCCAAGTGGAGCTCCCCGACCCGGGATTGCACGACGCCCTGTACGACCGGCACAGGACGCCGGCCGCGTGGACCCCGTACCCGGATGCCGCCGAGGTGCTGCAGGCGCTGTGCGAGCGCGGGATCGGCATCGGCGTGGTCAGCAACATCGGCTGGGATCTGCGCCCGGTCTTCTGCGAGCACGGCCTCGACCGGTATGTCGACGCGTACGTCCTGTCGTACGAGCACGGCATCCAGAAGCCCGACCCGCGGCTGTTCGCGGTGGCCTGCGAGGCGCTCGAGGTCGATCCGCGCGAGACCCTGATGGTCGGCGACGACCGGCGGGCGGACGGCGGCGCGGCGGCCCTGGGGTGCCGGGTGCACCTGGTGGACCATCTGCCGGCGGCCGAGCGGCCGGACGGGCTGCGTCCGGTGCTGGAGCTGGCAGGCTGACCGCCGTGCCGCCCGGCCAGCCCTGTGGCCCTCCGCCTGCGAGGACGGCCGTACCTGCCGACGGGGACGCCCCAGGTGTTCCGAGTCCTGGACAGGATCCGCCGGCGCGGAAAGTAGCCTGAGGATACCTTCAGGGGCGATGAGCCGCCCGCCTCGGACGATCCCCCGCGTCGCCCGAAGCAGACGGCAGCCCTGACCAGCCCCTACGGAGCTCCGATCAGGACGTTCCGAGTATAGTTGGCTGGCAGCCAGTCAACGCAGGAGTTACAGCATGTCCCCGCGCAGCGCCTCGGTCAATGAAGAGTTGCGGAGACGTTCCCGGGAGCGGCTCCTGCAGGCGGCCGTCGAGCTCGTCGGCGAGCACGGGTACGAGGCGACGACGCTCGGCGACATCGCCGACAGAGCGGGCTCGGCGCGCGGCCTCGTGTCGTACTACTTCCCGGGAAAACGCCAGCTCGTGCAGTCCGCGGTGCACCGGTTGATGCATCGCACGCTGGAGGAGGCGGTGGAGCGCGAGCCGCGCACCGAGGACGGTCGGGAGCGGATGGCGCGGGCCATCGACGCGATTCTGCAGCTGGCCCGGGACCGGCCCGTGCTGATGCGCCAGCACATGGCGGGACTGCTGCAGGCGGAGGGCTTCGTGCAGTGCCCGGAGCAGCAGCGCCTCGCCGAGGTGCTGCGGGACGTCGTCGCCCGGAACGGGGGGCAGGACGTCGACGTGGACTACCCGTTGCTGCGTTCTCTGCTGATGGGTGCCGTCTATGCGATGGTGCTGCCGAACGTGCCGATGCCGATCACGACCCTGCGGGCCGAGCTGTTCGAGCGCTACCGGCTCGACTGGGAGATGGGCGTGCCGCCGGACGCCGAGGCGGCCTCCGGAGCGACGTGCGAGACGGATCTTTCGAGGTTTTTCGCGACCGGTGAGGAGCCCGGACCCCAGTCCGGTCAGCGCCGCGCGTGACGGGGCGGCAGAAAGCCCGAGTCGCGTGCCTGCGAGATCAGCCTGAGTGACTTGCGGCGGCTGTGGCCGGTCGCGCACATCACCGCGAGGACGGGGTCGAAGCCGCCTTCCTGTGCGGCGCGGTACTCCTGGGCGACGAGCCAGCGGCCCTCGACACCCGGGGGCCAGGCGGGGCGGGCGCGCCGGGGCACCGCGGATCCGTCGCCCCCGGCGGCCGGATCCACCCCGGGGCCGCACGCCTCGAAGAGCGGCTCCTCGATCCACTCGGCGAGTTCCGCGAGGTCGTGCAGGGACAGGGCCGGCTGGGAACGGACCTCCTCCAGCGAGGCACAGCCCTCGCAGACCACGGCGAGCGCGTCGATCCTGGCACCGTCGGTGAACGCAAGCCGGACGGTGAACCACGAGGTGGCGCGTTCGTCCTCCCGCACTTCCCACGCGGGCCATACGGACACCGTGCCGTCCGTCGGACAACGATCAGAAAGATTAAGAAAGGATGCGTCTAGCACACGCGGAACGTAACCACTTGATCACATTCGGCAAGCGCGGACACGCACGTCGATACCGCGCCTGCACCCTGTCAGCGGAGCACCGGCGGTGCGATGCTGGAGCCGTCAGCGATCTCCTCTCGTAAGGAGTTCCGCCGTGTTGCGTGTCGCCGTCGTCGGTTCCGGGCCGAGCGGGGTCTACACCGCCCAGAACCTCGTCCAGCTGGACCCCGGTGTGCTCGTCGACGTCCTGGACCGGCTGCCCTGCCCCTACGGCCTGGTGCGCTACGGCGTCGCACCGGACCACGAGAAGATCAAGTCACTGCAGAACAACCTGCGTACGGTGCTGGAGCACGAGCGGGTGCGGTTCCTCGGCGGCGTCCGGATCGGCCCCGGCGGGCTGCCGGCCGCCCGGCTGCGCGAGCTGTACCACGCGGTCGTGTACTGCGTGGGTGCCGCCACCGACCGCCACCTGGGGATCCCGGGCGAGGACCTGCCGGGCAGCTGGTCGGCGACGCAGTTCGTGTCCTGGTACAGCGCCCATCCGGACTCCGCCGACGACGGTTTCGTACGCGGTGCCCGGTCGGCCGTGGTCATCGGCGTGGGGAACGTCGCGGTGGACGTCACGCGGATGCTGGCCCGGGGCCCGGCGGAGCTGAGCCCGACCGACATGCCGCAGGCGGCGCTCAGCTCGCTGGCCGCGAGCCGGGTGAGCGACATCCACATGGTGGGCCGCCGCGGCCCGTCCCAGGCCCGCTTCACCACCAAGGAACTGCGCGAGCTGGGCGGCCTCCCGGACACCGAACCGGCCGTGGACCCCGCGGAGTTGGAGCTCGATCCGGGATACGTGGATCCCGCCGCCCTGCCGGCGGTCCAGCGCCGCAATGTGGACGCGCTCCGCGGCTGGGCCGAGGCGCCGCCCCAGGGCGCCCCGCGCCGCATCCGGCTGCGCTTCTTCCTGCGCCCCGTCGAACTGCTCGCCGACGGCGGGCGCGTGGGCGCGGTGCGCTTCGAGCGGACCGCGCCCGACGGACGGGGCGGCGTGACGGGCACAGGACGCTACGAGGACATCGAGGCGCAGTTGGTGCTGCGTTCCGTGGGCTACCGCGGGGTGCCGCTGGAGGGGCTGCCCTTCGACGCGGCGAGCGGCACCGTGCCGCATCTGGCCGGACGCGTTCTGCGCGCGGGCGTGGTCGCTCCGGGCGAGTACGTGGCCGGCTGGATCAAGCGCGGCCCGACGGGCGTCATCGGCACCAACCGTCCGTGCGCCAAGGAGACGGTGCTGTCGCTGCTCGAGGACGCCCCCGTGCTCGTGCGGAAGGAGCTGTCGGAGGATCCGGGCGCGGCGCTGTGCGCGGAGGGCATCGAACCGGTGTCGTGGGCGGGTTGGCAGGCCATCGAGCGGGCCGAGGCGAGGCTCGGGGCCTCGCTCGGACGCAGTGTCGTCAAATTGGCGGACTGGGAGTCGCTGTTGGCGGCTGCGCGGGCGGCGGGCTCGCAGCAGGTGTCGTAGCAGAGTCGAACGGCGTCCGGTGGGCAGGACACACATCGGCAACAACGCAGAAATCAACAAACTGTTCAAGCCCTTTACGGTCTCGTGGTGTTCGGATGTCCCCTTCCCTCGCCGCCGCTCTGGAGCGCCCATGGCCACGACCACACCCGTCCATCCCGTCGACAAGGTTCCGCCCGTACGGCAGTTGGCCGCCTTCGGTCTGCAGCACGTGCTTGCGATGTATGCGGGCGCGGTGGCGGTGCCGCTGATCGTGGGCGGGGCGATGAAGCTGTCGCCCGCGGACCTGGCGTATCTGATCACCGCGGATCTGCTGGTGTGCGGTATCGCGACGCTCATCCAGTGCGTGGGCTTCTGGCGGTTCGGGGTGCGGCTGCCGATCATGCAGGGCTGTACGTTCGCGGCCGTGTCGCCGATGGTGCTCATCGGGACGACGGGTGGCGGGCTGCCCGCGATCTACGGGTCGGTGATCGTCGCGGGGCTTGCGATCGTGCTGCTCGCTCCGGTCTTCGGCAGGCTGCTGCGCTTCTTCCCGCCCCTGGTGACCGGCACCGTCATCCTGATCATCGGGGTGTCGCTGCTGCCGGTCGCGGGCAACTGGGCCGCGGGCGGGGTCGGCGCGAAGGACTTCGGGGAGCCGAAGAACCTGGCCCTGGCCGCGTTCGTGCTGGCGGTGGTGCTGGGTGTGCAGCGGTTCGCTCCGGCGTTCCTGAGCCGGATCGCGGTGCTGATCGGCATCGCGGTGGGCCTGGCGGTGGCGATCCCCTTCGGTTTCACGGACTTCGGCGGAGTCGGCGACGCCCACTGGCTGGGCATCAGTACGCCGTTCCACTTCGGGGCGCCCAGTTTCCACGCCTCCGCGATCGTCTCCATGCTGGTGGTGGCGCTGGTGACGATGACCGAGACGACCGGCGACCTGATCGCCGTCGGGGAGATGACCGGGCGGCAGGTGGAGCCGCGCTCGCTGGCGGACGGTCTGCGCGCCGACGGTCTGTCGACCGTGCTGGGCGGTGTGTTCAACACCTTCCCGTACACGGCGTACGCGCAGAACGTGGGCCTCGTCGGCATGACCCGGGTGCGCAGCCGCTGGGTGGTGGCCACCGCGGGCGGCATCCTCGTGCTGCTCGGCCTGCTGCCCAAGCTGGGCGCGGTGGTCGCGGCGATACCCGCGCCGGTGCTGGGCGGGGCGGGTCTGGTGATGTTCGGGACGGTGGCCGCGAGCGGCCTCAGGACCCTCGCCCAGGTGGACTTCAAGGACAACCACAACCTCACGGTCGTGGCGGTGTCGGTGGCCGTGGGCATGCTGCCGGTCGGCGTAGCGACGGTCTACGCGAAGTTCCCGGACTGGTTCCAGACGGTGATGAACAGCGGCATCAGCGCGGGCTGCCTGACGGCGATCCTGCTGAACCTGCTCTTCAACCACCTTCCCTCGAAGGCGACTTCAGCCGCCGAGACGGGCGGCCTGCCGGGCGGCGGCGGCGAGCAGACTGTCGAGCAGCCCCGGGAAGAGATCGTCTAGGTCCTCCCGGCGCAGGCCGTTCATCTTGGCCGTGCCCCGGTAGCACTGCCGGACCACTCCCGCCTCGCGCAGCACCCGGAAGTGGTGCGTGGACGTGGACTTGGTGACCGGCAGGTCGAAGTGCGAACACGTGAGCTCGTCGCGCTCGGCGGCGAGCTCCCGCACGATCTGCAGTCGCATCGGGTCGGAGAGCGCGTGCAGCACGGCCTCCAGCCTGATCTCGGTACGCGCGGGGTGCGGCAGATCACGGCCGGCGGCGGCAGGGGCGGTGGTACTCACGCCGCCCATTGTACGATAGGCGTCGTAGTTTGACATCTCCCGTACTACGATGCCTATCGTACGAGCCGTCCTTCGGTCCCGCGAGAACGGAGCAGCTCCCCATGAGCGCCCTTTTCCAGCCCTTCACCCTGCGCGGTGTGACCATCCCGAACCGGGTCTGGATGCCCCCGATGTGCCAGTACTCGGCCGCCCCCGAGGGCCCCGAGACCGGCGCGCCGAACGACTGGCACTTCGCGCACTACGCGGCGCGCGCGGCCGGCGGCACCGGACTGATCATCGTCGAGGCCACCGGCGTCTCACCCGAGGGCCGCATCTCGCCGTACGACCTCGGCATCTGGAACGACACCCAGGTCGAGGCCTTCCGCCGCATCACGCGCTTCCTCGTCTCGCAGGGCACGGTGCCGGGAATCCAGCTTGCACACGCCGGCCGCAAGGCCTCGACCGACCGGCCCTGGAAGGGCGGCGCGCCGATCGGTGCGGACGCGCACGGGTGGCAGGCGCTCGCGCCGAGCGCGCTCGCGTTCGACGACAGGCACCCGGTGCCGACCGAGCTGACCACCGATCAGATCCAGGAGGTCGTGGGCCGGTTCGCGGACGCCGCCCGCCGGGCGCTGGCCGCCGGTTTCGAGGTCGCCGAGATCCACGGCGCGCACGGCTACCTGATCAACGAGTTCCTCTCCCCGCACTCCAACCACCGCACCGACGCCTACGGCGGCTCGTACGAGAACCGGACCCGCTTCGCCCTCGAAGTCGTGGACGCCGTGCGGGAGGTGTGGCCGGACGACAAGCCGCTGTTCTTCCGCATCTCGGCCACCGAGTGGCTGGAGGAGGGGGGCTGGACGGCCGACGACACCGTCCGCTTCGCCGCCGACCTGCACGCCCACGGCATCGACCTCGTCGACGTGTCCACCGGCGGCAACGCGTCGGGCGTCCGCATTCCCGTCGGCCCCGGCTACCAGGTTCCCTTCGCCGCCCGGGTCAAGGCCGAGACGGCGATGCCGGTCGCCGCGGTCGGGCTCATCACCGATGCCGAGCAGGCCGAGAAGATCCTCGCCAACGGGGAGGCGGACGCGGTGCTGCTCGGGCGGGAACTCCTGCGCAGCCCGTCGTGGGCGCGACACGCTGCGCGGGAGCTCGGCGGGGATGTGCACGTGCCCGACCAGTACCACCGGTCCGTCTGAGCGGCCCCTCACCGCCTCCAGGCCGGCACATGGCGGAGCACGGCCCGCTCCACGTGCGGCACCGCCCGTTGACCGGCCACCGCGACCGCGATCGCCGCGGCGACGCCGGTCCAGGCGAGCGGGCCGAGCGGGGTGCAGCCGAAGAGCCGGCTGATGCCCGGGGTCTCCACCACGGCGAACAGGGCGGCCGCCGAGCCGAGGGCGGTGGCCGCCACCAGCGGGCTGTTGCGGCGGTCCGCCAGGGTCTGGGCGAGCTGGGTGCCGACGAGGGCGCACAGCGCCATCGTGGCGGAGCGGCGGGCCGTGCCCGGTGTGAAGCGGCCGAACAGCCAGGCCGTGGTCGCGCCCAGAGTGGTGGTGAGGGCGCGGTGGCGGATCTTGCGCACCAGGGGGGCGCCGAGGAGTGAGGTACCCAGCGGCTCGGTCCCTTCGGTGCCGTTCGCGCCTCCCGGCGAGTGGGGGTGCCGGTCCCCCGGCGCCTCGGGCGTCACCGACACCGCCATTGCCGGGAACAGGTCCGTGAGCAGGTTCACCAGCAGCATCTGACGGGTGGACAGGGGTGCCGCGCCCGACAGCAGCGTGCCCAGGATGCCGAAGCCCACCTCGCCCGCGTTGCCGCCGATCAGGATGGTGGTGGCGTCGGCGACGCTGTGCCACAGGGCCCGCCCTTCGGCGACCGCCTCGATCAGGACCGTGAGGTCGTCGTCGGTCAGGACGAGGTCGGCCGCGTTGCGGGCGGCCGCCGAGCCGCGGGCGCTGATGCCCACGCCGATGTCTGCGGCGCGGATGGCCGCCGCGTCGTTGGCGCCGTCCCCGACCATCCCGACGACCCGGCCCGCGTCCCGCAGCGCCTCGACGACCTGGAGCTTCTGCTCGGGCGCGACCCGGGCCACGACGCCCATGTCGCGCAGCATCCGGGCCCGTGCCTCCCGGTCCGCGGACGCCAGTTCGTCGCCCGTGACCACGCCGGTGTCCTCCGGCCAGCCCAGGTCGGCGGCGATGGCACGCGCGGTCTGCGGATGGTCGCCGGTCAGCACGATGGGTCGTACGCCGGCCGCCCGCAGACCCTGGACAAGAGCGGTGGAGGTGTCGCGCGGTACGTCGGCGAGCGCGAGCAGCCCGGTGAACTCCAGGTCCTGCAGGGGTTGTTCGATGATCTCCGAGGCCGTGTCCGCGTCGTCCAGGCGGCGCCGGGCCACGGCCAGCACGCGCAGTCCGTCGCGGGCGAGGGCCTGCGCCGCGTCCGAGGCTTCCGGGGACAGGCCGGAGCAGGCGAGAAGTACGGTCTCGGGGGCGCCCTTGACGACGAGTTGGGGCGCACCGTCCTCCGCCTGGCCGACGGCGGCGGCATATCCGCGGCCGGCCTCGAAGGGCAGCGCTGCGGTCTGGGTCCACTGCGGGTCCGGGGCGGCCGCGTCCAGGACGGCCTCGTCGGTGGCGTGCACGGGGCGTTCCGTGCCGCCGTTCAGCCGGGGGCAGGCGCGGGCCGCGGTCCGCAGCGTGGTGTCGGCCGCCTCGTCGCGCGGCGCATGAGCCGTGCCACCCGAGTCGCTCACCCGCACCAGGCGCAGCCGGTTCTCGGTGAGGGTGCCCGTCTTGTCGAAACAGATGGTGTCCATCCGGCCCAGGGCCTCCAGGGTGCGCGGGGTGCGGACGAGGACGCCGCGGCTGCTCAGCCGGCGGGCGGCCGCCATCTGCGCCACGGTCGCGACCAACGGCAGCCCTTCGGGGACGGCGGCCACCGCCACCGCCACGCCGCCGCTCACCGCACGGCGGATGGGCGCGCCGCGCAGCAGCGAGAGCGCGGTCACCGCGGCCCCGCCCGCCAGCGTCAACGGCAGTTCCTTGCTGGTGAGTTCCCGCAGCCTGGCCTGCATCCCGCCGGCCGGCGGCGTGCGGGCGGCGAGGTGGACGGCCCGGGCGGCCTCGGTCCGGTCGCCGGTGTCCACCACGACGGCCCGGGCCTGTCCGGCCACCAGGGTGGTGCCCTCGAAGACCATGCAGTGCCGGTCCGGCACGGCGGCGTGCGGTGTCGGGTCGGTGCCCTTGTCGGCCGGCAGTGACTCTCCCGTGAGCGCGGACTCGTCCACCTCCAGGCCGTCCGCCCACAGGATCCGGGCGTCGGCGGGTACGACGTCGTCGGACCGGAGCTCGATCACATCACCGGGCGTGAGCTTGGCGGCGTCCACGAGGTGCGGTTCGGCCGACGTCTCCTCCTCGGTGACCCGTGCCTTCGGTTTCTGTTCGGCCAGCAGCTTGGACAGCGCCCGCTCGGCCCGCAGCCGCTGGACGCCGCCGACGAGAGCGTTCAGATCGAGCGCGCCGACCACCAGCAGGGCGTCCACGACCGAGCCGAGGATCGCCTCGGCGGCCGAGCCGACCGCCAGCACCGGAGTCAGCGGGTCGTCGAGTTCACGGCGCACGGCCCGGGCGAGCTCCAGGGATCCGCGGACCGGCGCCAGCACGGGCTGCCTGCCCAGTGTGCGGATCGCCGTGCGGGCCCGGTCCGTGAGCTGCTCGGCGAAGGTCTGCTCCGGTTCCGTCTCGTGCTCCAGCCGGTCGCGCACCTCGGCCGGCCGCAGTTCGTGCCAGGCCACGCGCGGCCGGGGGTGCGGAGCGCGGGCCGCTGCCACAGCGAGGGCCGCTCGGGCTCCGCTCAGCAGGGCCCAGGCCGCGCTCGCATCGACCGGTGTGTGCCGCAGGCCCGGCCAGGGGGTGGGGCGTCCGCGGCGGGATTCGCCGATGGTGACGAGGAGCCCGGACAGCGTGGCACCTGACCGGGCGAGGGTCTGCGACCTGCGGCCCACCGCACGTGCGGCCGGGATCGCGGTCAGCAGCCGCCACACGTCGACCAGGCCGTGCAGGGCCAGCACATCCGCGTCCCACAGCACGGCACTGTCGCCGTCGCTGACGGCGAGGGCCACGTCTCCGGCGAGCAGTCCGGTCAGGACGTCGTCGTCGGACGCCGTCGGCCGGGCGACCGTGACGACGACGGCGCCCTCTTCGTGCAGTTGCTTCACCACTTCGGCGAGCGGCCGCTCGGCGCTCACCACCTGGTCGACGAGGCTCGTGAAGTCGGCCAGGGCCGGGTCGTCCACCATCACCACCCGCAGCCGGGCACGTCGTGCCACGTCCAGTACGGCCTCGGCCCACGCGTCGGCGCCCTCGCCAGTGGCCCGCAGCGCGCTCGGATGCAGGACGACCGTGTCGGCCATCTCCAGCTGCCGCAGCCGTTCCGTGTCCCGCACCAGCACGCCCGCACGGGACAGCGAGCCGCTCAGGACGGCGTGGAAGGCGGCGGGCCCGTAGCGCGCGGCCTTGGGAGAGCCCGCGAGCATCGCCTCCGCCGCCTCCCGGCCGTCGTGCTTGACCAGCAGCATGGCAGCGGCACCGAGCACACTGCCGGTCTCCGCCTTCTCTGCGTACGCCTGGGCCGGTGAGGTGCGCAGCGGCGGGCGCGGGCAGCGGTCCTGCGTGGCGATGCTGTCCCGCTCCGGTAGGCAGAGCTGGTCGTGGACCGCGTCGAAGGCAGCCGTGCGCGCCACGGTCTCGGCGAGCTGCAGGGCACGCAACGCGCTGTCGAGGACCAGGGGCGTCGGGGTCCGGCCCGCACCATGGGCCACCGCGTTCGCGACGGCCAGCGCCAGGTCCATGCGGGACCGGCCGATCCGGGCCCGCAGCCAGCCGCGGAAGCGCGGGTTCTCCCGCACCATGGTGACCAGCGCGGTCACCGCCCGTGGCGAGGCCGGCAGCCGCAGGCCGTAGCCGATCAGCGCGGCCGCGATGCCCGCCCCGTCGACCGCGAGCGCCGTCGCCGCGGCCCGCACCCCGGCGGGATCGGCCGGGTGCGGGACGTCGTCGATCTCCTCGTCGGTCTGTGCCAGACCGTGCCGGGCCGCGAGTTCCGTCGCCTTCTCCACGACGCGGTCGGTGAGGGCTTCCTCGGTCGCGGTCACCACGAGCCGCCGCAGTCCGCCGTCCCAGTACGCGAGGGCCACGTCCGGCCGCTCGGCCAGGGCCCTGGCGACCCGGCGCGCCACCTGCTCCATGCCGCCCGCGCCCCGTACCCGGTCCGGCTCGGCGGGCCGCAGCGCGAGGTGCACCCGGGATCCTGCCCGCCAGGGATGCGGGGTGAGCGATACGGCGTTGCGGGCGACCCGTGCGACACGAACCGCGGCATCCGCGCCCCGTACCCCGGCCCGTGCCGTGCCTGCGACCGCTCCGGCAGCGACACCCACCGCGGGAGCGGCGCCTCCGGCGAGCAGCCGGGGGCCGGCCGACACGATCCCGAAGGCGGCGCTCGCCGGGCGCGTGAGCAGTTCCAGAACCATCTCTCACCCTCAGCCGGTTGCGCTGCTGCGGCGGGCCGTCGAGCCGGTGCGGGCGGTGGACTTGCCGCGACCGGCGGACGTCGTCTTCTGACCGGTGGACTTGCCGGCCGGACCGGTGGACTTCGCGCTCTGGCCCGTGGACTTCCTGGCCGAGGCCGTGGACTTCCTGGCCGGTGCTGTGGCCTTCTTGGCCGGTGCTGTGGCCTTCTTGGCCGGTGCCGCGGCCGTCCTGGCGCGGGTGCCGGACGTCGTGCTCCTGCTCCCGGCGGACGTGCTCGGCCTGTCCTCGGGCTTCGGCTGGGTCAGCCAGGCCACGGCCGCTCCGGTCAGGGCGATCGGCCACTCGACGACACCGGCGAGGCCGAGCACTCCGGCTCCGGTGTACACGGCTATCCGGCGCCCTTGCGGCGAGACGGCTCCGATCCTGTCCAGCGCTCCTTCGGTGGTCCTGCTCACGACCCCCGCGCCGGGCACCCTGCGCAGCGCCGAGGCCGCGGCCCGCAGCGGCTCGAGCAGAGTCGTCGACACTTGCTGCGTGTCCATAGCTCTCTTCACCTCGTATGACGTCGCCGTTCGTGTGCGCACCGGGTTCCCGCGAAACGCGACGTCACCCGCCTTCGGCGTGCCTAGATGACATTCCTGCCGACCCCGAAAAGAGGCTGATCACTTCGGTTCCACTGCGGACGCGAAGATCACGGCGGTCGGAGCCGGGCGCCCCGGCCGCCGTGGGTTGCGGACGTCAACTGCTCGTGCAGGCAGATCCGTTGAGCGTGAAGGCAGCCGGGGCCGCACTGTTCGGCCGGCATGGCCATGGCGGACATTGCCTCGCCCGTGAGCGCCGCCACCTGGCCCACCGCGAACGGCAGCCAGGTCGTCACCGCCACCATCAAGCTCTCCGGCTCCAAGGACTACGGGTTGAAGCGCCTCTACGGCAGCGGAGACCTCGGCACCGGAGGCCAGAGCGAGGCACGGCGCTTCGTACGGCCGCCGTGGTGTCAGGATCGGTTCAGTGCCCGATCGACCGGGTGATCTCTCTGGTACGCCGCGTACGCGGCACGCAGCGCCGCGCCCGGCCAGTCCTCGGGAAGGAGCTCGGGCGGCAGCACGGGGTCGGCGAGCAGGTGACGGACGACCGCGGCGAAGGCGGTGAAGCGGTCCGCCGGGCGGTGCACCTCGGCGACGTGGGCGAGCTGGGACCGGGCGGTGGCGGCCCAGGTGTCCAACGGCCACAGCTGCGCGGCCAGTTCGCGCGCGGGCCGGCCGGGGCGGGCGGTGTAGGACTGGGCCACCTGTTCCAGGTCGTCCGGCAGGGGGCGGCTGAGGTTGGCGGGGCGCAGCCAGACACCCTCGCGGAGTTCAGCCAGGCGCAGCGCGGTCAACCGGGTGCGCAGGTCCGCTCGTTCGGCGGGGCCGCGGCCCGTCGCCGTGATCACCACCATCTCCCAGTCGCCGTGCCACGCGCGCGTGCGGGCCTCCACCGCCTCGTCCTGGCGCCGCTGGCGGGCCAGCAGGCGGTCGCTGAGCCGGTAGACGGCGTCGGTGCGCCGAAGGTCACCGGCGGCCACCATCCGGCTGAGCGCGGCACGCAGCGTGGAACCGCCGACGCCGAAGGGCTCCACGGCGCGGACGAGCTCCTTCACCGGAAGCTCCGGCGGATGCGTGCCCAGCAGCAGGCTCAGCACCACCGACCGCGCCGACAGCGGCGGCAGGTCGACCTCGCTGGGCTGCGACGGCATGTTCATCCGCATGGGCAGGTACTTTACGTGCACCCTTCTTGTTGCAACATTGCTACGGCCGCAGAAAAGGCGCAACATGGCTGCATGGTCTCGACACCCGCGCCCGCGCAGCCCCGCCGGCAGTACGCCACGCACGACGTCACCAACCAGCCGCCCGCCCTGACGCCGTACGACGCCTCCGAGGACACGGCCCTGCTGGAGGGGCTGCGCCGGGAGGGCGCCGGATGGGCCGAGGAGGACGTACGGCGGCTCGGGCTGCGGGCCGGCAGCGCCGAGGCGCAGGAGTGGGCCGAGCAGGCCAACGTGCACGAGCCGGTGCTGCGCACGCACGACCGCTACGGCAACCGCGTCGACGAGGTCGACTTCCACCCCAGCTGGCACCATCTGATGCGGGCCGCGGTCGCCGAGGGCCTGGCCGCCACACCGTGGGCGGAGGACCGGCCCGGCGCGCATGTCGCCCGCACCGCGGGCGGGCTGGTGTGGGGACACACCGACGCGGGGCACGGCTGCCCCACCTCGATGACGTACGCGGCCGTACCCGCCCTGCGGGCCCAGCCCGAGCTCGCGAAGATCTACGAGCCCCTGCTGACCAGCAGGGAGTACGAGCCGGGGCTGCGGGTGCCGACCGAGAAGCGCGGTCTGCTCGCCGGCATGGGGATGACCGAGAAACAGGGCGGCTCCGACGTCCGTACGAACACGACCACCGCGTGGCCGACCGCCGAGCCGGGCGTGTACCAGCTGCGCGGGCACAAGTGGTTCACGTCGGCGCCGATGTGCGACGTCTTCCTGGTGCTGGCGCAGGCATCCCCTCTCAGGGACAAAGGTGGCCTGTCGTGCTTCCTGGTGCCGCGGATCCTGCCCGACGGGAGCCGTAACACCTTCCGTATCCAGCGGCTCAAGGACAAGCTGGGCAACCGGTCGAACGCCTCCTCCGAACCGGAGTTCGACGGGACGGTGGGCTGGCTGGTCGGGCCGGAGGGCCGTGGCGTCAAGACGATCATCGAGATGGTCAACTGCACCCGGCTCGACTGCGTGATGATGTCGGCGACGCTGATGCGCAGGACCCTCGTCGAGGCGGGGCACCATGTGCGCCACCGCAGCGCGTTCGGGGCACGCCTCGTCGACCAGCCACTGATGCGCAATGTGCTGGCGGACCTCGCACTGGAGTCGGAGGCCGCCACCACGCTCACCCTGCGGCTGGCGGGTGCCGCGGACCGGGCGGTGCGCGGGGACGCCGGGGAGGCGGCGTTCCGGCGGATCGCGACCGCCGTCGGCAAGTACTGGGTGACCAAGCGGGGCCCGGCCTTCACCGCGGAGGCCCTGGAGTGCCTCGGCGGCAACGGGTACGTGGAGGAGTCGGGCATGCCCCGCCACTACCGCGAGGCTCCGCTGCTGTCGATCTGGGAGGGCTCCGGCAACGTCAACGCCCTTGATGTCCTCCGGGCGTTGAGGCGTGAACCCGGCGCCACGCAGGCCCTCTTCGACGAGCTCGCCCTGGCGCGGGGTGCGGACGAGCGGCTGGATGCCGCCGTGGTCCGGCTCGAGGGCCTGCTGGCCACCGGGTCCGAGTCCGGTGCCCGGCGCCTGGTGGAGCTGATGGCCCTGACCCTGCAGGCCTCGCTCCTGGTCCGGCACGCCCCGCCCGCCGTCGCCGACGCCTTCTGCGCGACGCGGCTGGGCGGCGACTGGGGACACGCCTTCGGCACACTGCCGGACGCCGCCGATCTGGACGCCGTGCTGGAGCGTGCGTTGCCGGGCGGGAGTTGAGCCGACGCGGGATGCGGGTCGCCGGGTCCCGGGTTCTTCGCAGGTGGGAGGCCGCCACGCTGCCCGACGGGCGGGTGAACCCTGGCCGAATTCTGGCTCTTCCTCCGGTCAGGAACCGGTCAGGAGGGCTGTCGCGGTCCTGCGGCCTGCTTAGGATCATTCGGCGCCGACTCGTTCGTACGACTATCAGGAGGGCCGGCATGCCCGACACCGCATCCGGTCCACCCGCTCCCCGGGCCCGGCGGCGCACCGCGCTGCGCGCAGGTGGTGCCCTGGCCGCTGCGGCTGCGGCTGCGGTGACGGCAGGGGTGCTGGCTGCCGGTGGTTCCGGCGGGGGGCGGCAGCAGGCGAAGGCGGCCGACGGGCTGCGGCACACCGCCGTCGAGGTCACGTCCGCCGCCTGTGGCCGCGGCTGGACCCATCCCGAGCCCGGCCGTCAGGTCTTCGATCTGCGCAACACCTCCGGCTCGGCGGCCGAGGTCTATCTGACCGATGCGAAGACGGGCGCGGTCTACGGCGAGATCGAGGGGCTGGCCCCGGGCACCGAGCGCCTGATACGGGTGACGCTGGGCGAGGGCTCGTACGCCTTCAAGTGCCTGCCCGAGGACGCCGACGCCGTCATCGGCCCCACCGTGCACATCACCGGCGGGAACGTGCGGAGTGGTCCGGCTGCCCTCCCGGTGACCCAGCAGCAGCTCATCCCGCCCACGCTCGCCTACCAGAAGTGGATCGGGGCCCGCACGGTCGAGCTGGCGGACAGGACCGACGTGCTGCGCGCCGCGATCGACCGCGGGGATCTCTCCGCCGCCCGCGCCGCCTGGCTTCCCGCGCACCTCGTGTACGAGCGGATGGGCGCCGCCTACGGCACCTTCGGTGACGCGGACCGGACGATCAACGGGACCACGGCGGGACTGTCCGACGGGGTGCACGACGCGGGCTTCACGGGGTTCCACCGGGTCGAGTACGGGCTGTGGCACGGCGAGCCGGCGAGCAGCCTGCGCGGGCCGGCGGACCGGCTCGCCAAGGCCGTGCACGCCTTGCGCGACAGCTGGCCCGACCAGCGGATGGATCCGGCCGATGTCGGCCTGCGCGCGCACGAGATCCTGGAGAACACGGTGCAGTTCGAGCTGACGGGCCGTACCGACTACGGCAGCGGCACCAATCTGGCCACCGCCCGCGCCAACCTCGACGGCACCCGCGTGCTGCTCGGCTGTCTGCGTCCGCTGCTGAAGACCCGCGACAAGGGCCTGTCCGACCTGGACGCCTGGATGACCCGAGCCCGGCACACGCTCGACGCCGCCGAGCACGACGGCCACTGGACTCCACTGGCCCGACTCCCCCGCGCCCAGCGGGAGAAACTCGACGCAGACCTGAGCGAACTGGCCGAGCACCTCGCCGCCGTGGCCACCCTCACGGACGTACGGAGGACTGCGTGAACCCGCCGACCGCCGTCCCACGCCACGGCCTCCTGGCCGCTGCGACCGGGGTCAGGCTCGTGGCCGCCGACCACCGGACCGCGTCCGCCGCGGCACAGCTCCGCCGACACACGGAGAACCACGCGCACCGGCCGCCCGGCATCGCACCGTACGGCCCCCTGGCCGCCACGAGCAGGACCGGGCTCATGGCCCCCGACCACCGGACCGCCTCCGCGCAGCTCCGCACCCGACGTAGGGCCATCGGCATCCACCTGTGCGCGTCAATCGAGCAACCCCCCGCCAGAGCCGCCTCCACCGGCATACGGAGGATCACGTGACCCCGGCACCCGAGATCGCACGCCGGGGCCTCTTGGCCGCCGACCGCCAAGCCGCCTCCGCCTTGGCCACCCCACCGACGACACGGAGGACCGTGTGACCCCGCCGCCGGACATCGCACACCACGGTCCCCTGGCCGCCGCCGGGACCCGGCTCGCAGCCGCCGACCGCCAGGCCGCCTCCGCCGCGGCGCAGCTCCGCACCCACCGCAAGACCATCGACACCAACCTGGGCGCGTCACTCGAGCAACCCCCCGCCAGGGCCGCCTCCACCTGCATACGGAGGACCGCATGACCCCGCCCCCCGACATCGCACGCCGCGGACTCCTGGCCGCCGCAGCCGCCACTGCCGGTGCCGGGCTTGTGGCTGCCGACCGCCTGGTCGCGTCCGCCGCCGCACCGGTGCGCGAGGGTGGGCAGGTGGCCTTTCACGGGCGGCACCAGGCGGGCATCGTCACTCCGGCGCAGCGGGCCACGGCGTTCGTGGCCTTCGACGCGACCGCGGAGAACCGGGGCGAACTGGCGGACCTGTTGCGCACGTTGACGGACCGGGCCCGGTTCCTGACGTCCGGTGGCAGCCCGGAGGAGTTGGGCATCACCGGGCCGCCCGCCGACTCCGGCACCCTCGGCCCGGACGTCCCCGCGGACGCCCTGACCGTCACCGTGGGCGTCGGCGCCTCGCTCTTCGACGACCGTTACGGCCTGGGCTCCCGCAGGCCGCACCGGCTCACCACGATGCCCTCGTTCCCCGACGACGACCTGGATGCCGCCTGGTGCCACGGCGACCTGAGCGTGCAACTGTGCGCCGCCAACCAGGACACCGTGCTGCACGCCCTGCGCGACCTCACCCGGCACACCCGCGGTGGCATGCAGGTGCGCTGGCGCATGGACGGCTTCGTCAGTCCGCCCCGACCTTCGGGCACGCCCCGCAACCACCTGGGCTTCAAGGACGGCATCGCCAACCCCGACCGGCGCGACGCCCGGACGATGGACCGCCTGGTGTGGGTGGGCAGCGGCACCGGCGAGCCCGACTGGGCGGTGGGCGGGAGCTACCAGGTCGTACGGCTGATCCGCATGCTGGTGGAGTTCTGGGACCGGGTCTCGATCACCGAGCAGGAGCGGATGTTCGGCCGCGCCCGGGACACCGGCGCACCCCTGGACGGACGCCACGAGACCGACACCCCCAACTACCCGCAGGACCCCCAGGGCGATGTGATCCCCCTGGACAGCCACATCCGGCGGGCCAATCCGCGCACCGGCGCCACCGACGACCAGCGCATCCTGCGCCGCGGCTACAACTACGACCGCGGTACGGACAGCAACGGCAACCTCGACATGGGCCTGCTGTTCTGCTGCTACCAGCAGGACCTCGTCCGCCAGTTCGAGGCGGTGCAGAAGCGGCTGGCCGGCGAGCCGCTGGTCGACTACATCACCCCGTTCGGCGGCGGCTACTTCTTCGCCCTGCCCGGCGTCCGGGACAGCTCCGACTGGCTGGGACGCGCACTGTTGGCCTGATCCCACCCAGCCGATCTCGGTCAAGAGCATGCCAAGAGACAATGAGGATTTCCTGACCGAAGATTCGCTGACGCGTCATTGCCACTCCTCCGCCCCGCCGCCACCATTGCCCAGGATCGAGCCGTAGATGTCATGGCCACGGATCCCGTGGCAGTGGATCGGTGGAATTGCAGTGGAATTCCGTGTTCTCGGAAGGCGAGACAGCATGATCGGCACAGATGGAACCCCAAGGGCGCGGCGCCGGTTGACGCGCGTAGGCGCCCTGCTCGGTGCGGCCGCGCTGGCGAGCGCGGGCGGCGCTTTCCCCGCCTCCGCGGCCGGCGTTCAGGCCGCCTCGGGCGCGCACGCCGCGACACCGATCAAGCACCTGGTGGTGATCTACGACGAGAACATCTCGTTCGACCACTACTTCGCCACGTATCCGAAGGCCGCGAACACCGACGGCACCAAGTTCAAGGCGGCGGCGCACACCCCGAAGGCCGACAACCTCCTCAACGCCGGGCTGCTGAAGAACAACCCGAACCTCTACAAGCCCAAGCGGCTGGCCAGTTCGCAGGCCATGACCTGCGACCAGAACCATTCCTACGGCCCCGAGCAGTACGCGGCCGACGGCGGCAAGGCCGACAAGTACGTCGAGAACACCGAGGTCAACAAGTGCAGCGGGCTCTTCGGCGAGCCCGGCCTGGTGATGGACTACTACGACGGCAACACCGTCACGGCGCTGTGGAACTACGCCCAGCACTATGCGCTGAACGACAAGTCGTTCAGCTCGGTCTACGGGCCCTCCACACCCGGCGCGGTCAACCTCATCTCCGGCCAGACGCACGGCGTGATCTCCGCCGACCCGGCGTCCGGCACGGAGAACCCGAAGCAGACCTCGAAGCCGGACCCGTACACGGTCGTCTCCCCCGACGCCAAGGGTGTCGGCACGCTGGTCAACGACCCTGACCCCGCCTTCGACGACTGCTCGGACAAGGACCACACCTCGACCAACGCACTGGCGGTGATGCAGGGCAAGAACATCGGCGACCTGCTCAACTCCAAGGGTGTGAGCTGGGGTTGGTTCCAGGGCGGCTTCCGTCCCAGCACCCCCTGGGACGGCAAGCAGGCCGACTACGCCAAGTGCGGCGGCACCACCCACGCCAACGTCGGCGGCGCGGCATCCGTGGACTACAGCCCGCACCACTCGCCGTTCGAGTACTACAAGTCGACTTCCAACCCGCACCACCTGGCCCCCAAGAGCGTCGCCGAGATCGGACACGCCGGCCGGGCCAACCACAACTACGACCTGACGGACTTCGACGCGGCCCTCCAGGCCGGCCGCCTGCCCGCGGTCAGCTTCCTGAAGGCGGCCGAGTACCAGGACGGTCACGCCGGCTACTCGGACCCGATCGACGAGCAGCATTTCCTGGTCAAGGAGATCAACGCCCTGCAGCAGTCGCCGCAGTGGAAGTCCACCGCGGTCGTCGTCGCCTACGACGACTCCGACGGCTGGTACGACCACGTGGCCGCCAAGGTGCTCAACGGCTCCAAGGACTCCACGGCCGGCTCCAACGGCAAGGCCCTGGACAGCCCGGCCTGCCAGTCCGGCCCGGCCGCGGCCGGCGGATACGCGGACCGCTGCGGCCCCGGCACCCGGCAGCCGCTGCTGGTCATCTCCCCCTACAGCAGGGTCAATTCGGTCGACCACACCGCCACCGAACAGGCGTCGATCACCCGGTTCATCGAGAACAACTGGCACACCGGCCGCATCGGTGACGCCTCCTTCGACCGGCGCTCCGGCAGCCTGAGCGGCCTGTTCGACTTCAAGCACCCCAACAACAAGCAGGTGCTGCTGAACTCGGACGGCTCGGTCAAGTCCGTGAAGGGCATCCCGCACCACAGCGGGACGGTCACCGCCGCCTCCGCGCAGGGCGCCTACCCGCCCTACGTCCAGGACCTCAAGGCGCAGAACGTCGCCGACACCGGCTCGGCCTCCCCGGCGCTCCCGATAGCCCTGGCTGCGGGTCTGCTCACCGCTGGTGCCACCGGCACCGCGTTCGCCCTGCACCGCCGCAAGCGGCGCATCGGGCACGCCGCCGGCTAGGAGAGTCTGCACCGGACGGTCCGCTGGGCACTCGCCCGCGGACCGTCCGCGCATTTCAGGACGGACGCCCCGGGCGGGTGACGGCCAGCAGGACGAGCGCCAGGGCCTGGATGGCCACGGTGACGATGATCAGCGCCGGGATCGAGCGGGAATACAGGCCTCCCGCGAGAATGCCGCCGATCAGCGTGGCCGCGCCCATGACGGCGGCGAACAGGCCGTACGCGGTGGCGCGGCGTCCGGGCGGGACGAGGTCCGCCACGGTGGCCCGCAGGGTCGACTCCTGTACGCCCATGGCGGCGCCCCACAGCAGCGCGCCGGCCACGGTCAGGCCGACGGTGTCGGTGAAGGCGAGCAGGGGCACACCGGCGGCGAGCACGGGCAGTACGGCCAGGGTGCGGGCGCCGTACCGGTCGTAGGCCCAGCCGGTGGCCAGCGCGGCGAGCGCGTCGACACCCATGGCGGCGGCGTACAGCACCGGCACCGCGGCAGTGGGCAGCAGATGCCGCTGGACCAGGTGGTAGGAGAGCACGCCGAAGGTCGCGAACCCGGCCAGCGTCGCGGCCGTGAAGGCGGCATACACCCAGAAGGTGCGCGGCAGCGGCGCCCTGCGCGGCTGCCCCACGGCGGCCGCGGGTTCCGGCTCGGGTTCGTAGGCGGCCGGATCCGGCACCCGGTGGCGCAGCCACACCAGCAGGGCCAGTACGGCGACGCCGGGGGCGGCCAGGACGCCCAGCGCGGGCGCGTAGTCGTCGCCGGTCGCGGCCAGCACCCCGGCCACCACCAGCGGGCCGATCAGCGCTCCGATCTGGTCCATCGCCTCATGGACGGCGAAGCCGCGGCCGCGCCCGGTGACGGCCGTGGCATGCGACAGGAGCGTGTCCTTGGCCGGTGAGCGCACCGCCTTGCCCACGCGTTCGGCGATCACGAGCGCACTCGCCACCCACAGCACTCCGGCCAGACCGAGCACCGGCACGGAGACCACCGTGAGCGTGTATCCGGCGATCGTCCAGGCCCAGAAGCGGCGGGTGCGGTCGGTCAGCGGTCCGGAGGCCAGCCGCAGCACCAGCGCGGCGGCCTCGCCGACGCCGGTGACCACGCCGACGACCAGGGCGGACGCACCGAGCGAGGCGAGCAGCGGGCCGGTGACGGAACGGGCGCCCTCGTAGACGAAGTCGGCCAGCAGGCTGACCGTGCCGAAGGCGACGACGAACCGCCAAGGCCGCATCCCGGGCCCGGCCTCCACAGCCTTCGGCGTGATCCTGTCGCCCCTCCCGCGCATGCCTGTGACGCTCCTCGCCCGGCGTACAGCACTTCGTCGCCCTGCGCGAACGGGCGCACACCGATGCGTACGACGGTAACCGCACCCTGCGGGACCGGAGCGGCCGGGCGGTCGGCGGGCTGAACTGCTGGGCGCCGGCGCCCGCCCGGCTCGATCGGACCTTCGCCCCTACTCCGTCGTCCGCGTGCCGTCGGGTGTCGGGATCTCGCCCGGCTCCTGTTCCTCCGTGCCGGTCAGATACGGCGAGATGAACAGCCTGTAGATGGCGGCACCGATCACGCCGCCGACCAGGGGCCCGACGATCGGCACCCAGAAGTAGATGTTGCCGTACTGGTCCCGCCAGGCGGTCCCGTACCCGGTGATGAAGCTGGCGAGCCGCGGCCCGAAGTCGCGGGCCGGGTTGATGGCGTAGCCGGCGTCGGTACCCCAGGCCATGCCGATCGCCACCACCAGGAGACCGATGATGAGCGGGGCCAGGTTGGCGCCGGGCGGAGTGTTGAGCAGGTCGGTGACGGCGAAGATGACCAGGACCAGGATGGCGGTGCCGATCACCTGGTCGCGCAGGGCGCCGAGTTCGCTCACCGGCAGGGTGCCGTTGCCCGGCAAGGTGGAGAAGACCCCCTGTGTCTTGATGGTGTGGCCGGGGTCGGTCTTGGCGAGGACCTCGGTGTAGTTCCAGCGCACCAGCAGCGCGGCGACGAAAGCGCCCGCGGTCTGCGCCACGACGTACGGCCCGACCTTCTTCCACTCGAAGCCCTTGAAGCAGGCCAGCGCCAGGGTGACGGCGGGGTTGATGTGGGCGCCGCTGAGCCGGGCGGCGACGTAGACGCCCATGGTGACGCCGAGGCCCCAGGCCCAGGCGATGCTGTCGTGATCGCCGATCCCGGCGGCCACGACCTGGGCCACCACACCGCAGCCGAAGAGGATCAGGATCATGGTGCCCAGGAACTCCGCCGACAGTTCGCCGACCAGTCCCCTTCTGGAAGTCTGCTCCGCCATGAGGCACCGCCTTCCGCCAGAAATGGTTGTGTCCGCGAGCGTAGTTGTCCGTCGCGAGGCGTCCAGGGGCCCAGCATCAACTGGAGCAACCGCCACCACTTCCGCCCTGAGGCAGCACCTGAGCGCGCCGCCTCGGGGCGTCACGTAAGACGATGGCACAGGGACCCGGAACCCGCACCGCGACGCCCTCCCGCAGCCTCGTCGGCAGGCGTCCTCGTCAGCTCGTCTTGCGCCCCCACAGCGGTCCGAAGCGTGCCCACTCCGTGTCCCACTGCGACATGCGGCGGCGTTCCATGCGGCCGCACAGGACACGCCCGCCGACGAGGGGCACCGCCGCGGCGCTCATGCCCACCAGGGCGCCGATCAGCGAGGACCGCAACTGGGCCTGGGCGGCGGTGGCGGGCCGGGAGACGAGGTGGCCCTGCAGGTCGGTCCAGACGGTGACCGCCGTGCCGGCCCTGCTGCCGGGGCCGACCCGGACCTGCCCGGTGTGCGTGGTGCCGTCCGGGGCGGTCCAGCGCACGTTTCCCCACACCCGGTCGCCGCTGAACGTGGCGGGGTGGTCGGAGGCCGGCCCGGGCGCCTTCTCCGTCAGCCGCGCCGCGACCTGCCGCCATTCGATGCGCTCGCGGGCCAGACCGTCCTCGACGGACCTGGTGGCCGTCAGACCCGCGAGCACGCCCACCAGGACGGTGACCAGCCAGGTACCGAGAACGACCCACGCCTCCACCGCGTCGGCGCGACGCCTCAGCGGATTGCGCCGCCAGCGCCACAGCCACACCTTCGGACCACGGAACGCCATCGAAGGCATCCTCCTCATGAGCGCACGATCATCCGGAACCTCCCTCCCATACGGGCGAAGGCCGCCGGATGCTCAGGTCGACTCCACCGACTCGACGGTCGCACGCGTCACCTCGCCCGCGCAGGTGTCTCCGCGAACGGTGCCGGATATCGCCGCGGGACTCGCCGACACTGCTTTGACCTGCGGTGATGCCGATCCAGAGGTGACTGTCAGTGGCGGGGTGCAGACTGGCCGATGTCTGGGACAGAGCCGTCACAGACACAGCGGAGGTGATTCGGCATGACCGAGGTACTGCTCGCCGTGGGCACGCGCAAAGGCCTGTTCATCGGGCGTCGGCGAGGTGGCACATGGGAGTTCGACGAGACTCCCTACTTCAACGCGCAGGCCGTGTACTCGGTCGCGGTCGACACCCGCGGCGACCGTCCGCGTCTGCTGGCCGGCGGCGACAGCGCCCACTGGGGCCCTTCCGTGTTCCACTCCGACGACCTGGGCCGCACCTGGACGGAACCGGCCCGGCCGGCCGTCAAGTTCCCCAAGGACACCGGGGCTTCCCTGGAGCGGGTGTGGCAGCTGCACCCGGCGGCCGCGGAACAGGACGTGGTGTACGCGGGCACGGAGCCGGCCGCTCTGTACCGCTCGCAGGACCGCGGGGAGACCTTCGAGCTGGTGCGCCCCCTGTGGGAGCACCCCACGCGTTCGAAGTGGGTGCCGGGCGGCGGCGGCGAGGGGCTGCACACCGTGCTCACCGACAAGCGCGACCCGCAGGCGGTGACGGTCGCCGTCTCGACGGCCGGGGTGTTCAGAACCACGGACGGCGGGGCGAGTTGGGCACCGTCCAACTCCGGTGTCTCCGCGGTGTTCCTGCCGGATCCGAACCCGGAGTTCGGGCAGTGCGTGCACAAGGTCGCGCGGGACGCGGCCAACCCGGACCGGCTGTATCTGCAGAACCACTGGGGTGTGTACCGCAGCGACGACGCAGGCGGGCACTGGAGCGACATCGGCGAAGGGCTGCCCTCCACCTTCGGCTTCGCCGCGGCCGCCCACCCGCACCGCGGCGACACGGCGTATGTGTTCCCGATCAACGCGGACGCGGACCGGGTGCCCGCCGACCACCGCTGCCGGGTCTTCCGCACGGCCGACGCGGGCAAGAGCTGGGAGCCGCTGTCGGCGGGCCTGCCGCAGGAGGACCACTACGGCACGGTGCTGCGCGACGCGCTGTGCACCGACGACGCGGACCCTGCCGGGGTGTACTTCGGCAACCGCAACGGCGAGGTGTACGCGTCGGCCGACGACGGCGACAGCTGGCGGCAGTTGGCCCGGCATCTGCCGGATGTGCTGTGCGTGCGGGCCGCGGTGATCGGATGAGTGCTGCGGGGGGAGCGCACGGCCTTGGCCACCGGTTGATCTCCGCTGCCCGTACGGCAGTAGGGTGACGCCCGTGGCACCACGACCGTTGCATGAAATCGTCGAAGCGGGCTGGGCGAAGGCCCTGGAACCGGTGGCCGGACGGATCGCCGAGATGGGGGACTTCCTGCGCGCGGAGATCTCCGCGGGGCGCACCTATCTTCCGGCCGGAGCGAATGTTCTGCGGGCCTTCCAGCAACCCTTCGACGAGGTACGCGTCCTGATCGTCGGCCAGGACCCGTATCCCACGCCGGGGCACGCTGTGGGACTGTCGTTCTCGGTGGCGCCCGAGGTGCGTCCGCTGCCGGGCAGTCTCATCAACATCTACCGGGAGTTGAGCACCGACCTGGGCCTGCCCGAACCGTCCAACGGCGATCTGACGCCGTGGACGCAGCAGGGCGTGCTGCTGCTCAACAGGGCGCTCACCACCGCCCCGCGCAAGCCGGGCGCGCACCGCGGCAAGGGCTGGGAGGAGGTCACCGAGCAGGCCATTCGGGCCCTCGCCGGGCGCGGCAAGCCGCTGGTGTCCATCCTCTGGGGCCGGGACGCCCGCAATCTGCGCCCGCTGCTCGGCAGCCTCCCGTCGGTGGAGTCCGCACACCCGTCCCCGATGTCGGCCGACCGCGGCTTCTTCGGCTCGCGTCCCTTCAGCCGGGCCAACGACCTGCTGATCAGACAGGGCGGACAGCCGGTGGACTGGCGCCTGCCGTGAGCGGTGCGGGGGACGGACCGGGTACGGACGCGGCGGGGCACGGAGCGCGGGCGGGCACGACCGGAATCCTCGCGGTCGACTCGGGGGGCTCGGGTCTGCGGGTCGTCGTCAAGCCCACGGACGGCGGTCCGCCGGCCCAGCGGGAGTCCCGGGAGCCGGTGCGCACCGGAGCCCGGGGGATCGATCCGGACCATCTCATGGCCCAACTTGTGCCGATCGTACGGGAGTTGAACGCCGAGACCGGTGTCTCCGCACTGAGCACGGCCGTCGTGGGTGCCGCCGGGCTCGCCTCCCTCGGCGATGCGCTGCGTGCCGAACTCCCCGGCGCGCTGGGCCGGGAGTTCGGCATCCGCTCCGTCGCCCTCGTCGCCGACGCCGTCACCGCCTATGTCGGCGCCCTCGGGCCGCGCCCCGGTGCCGTGGTCGCGGCCGGCACGGGCCTGATCGCCGTCGGTACCGACCTGACGGGCTGGCGCCGCGCGGACGGCTGGGGGCATCTGTTGGGCGACTGCGGCAGCGGCGCCTGGATCGGGCGGGCCGGGCTGGAGGCGGCCCTGCGCGCGTTCGACGGAAGACCCGGCGGTTCGACCGGGTTGCTGGCGCGCGCCGAGGAGATGTTCGGTCCGATGCCGGGGCTGCCGGGCAGGCTCTACCCGCGCCAGGACCGGCCCGCCGTGCTCGCCTCCTTCGCACCCCAGGTGGCCGCGTGCGCCGACGGCGACCCGGTTGCCGGGCGCATTCTGCGCGCGGCGGCCCGGCACATGGCGGAGTCGGCGGCGGCCGTCTGTCCGTCCGCGGGAGACGCTCAAGTGGCCGTGACAGGTGGCCTGTTCAAGATGGGCGACCCCCTGCTCGCCCCCCTCGCGGAAGAGCTGTCGCAGCGGCTGCCGCACGCGCCGTTGGTGCCGGCCGCCGGTGATCCGCTGGCCGGTTCGGTGCGTATCGCCGACGAGCTCGCAGCGGGAACGCTCACTCTCCCGAGTGATGAAGGGATGTTGAGCGTGATGACCGGCGACGACGGCTGGTCCTCGTACGCCGCAAGCTTCTGATCCGTATGTAACTCATCAGACAAAATGGGACAGAAACCGCTCACCTGCACCCTCCCCGAACAGGGGAGCCCAGGAAGCCAGTAACATGCGTCGCCATGAGCTCCCCCACTGGGCCCGCGTCCGGCCTGCCAGTACGAATGCCGCGACCTCGCCAGCCCGGGCGGCACCGCCGACCCGAGCCGCTGGCGGCTCCTGAGGGCGCGCCTGCGCTCGTCCTCGCGGTGCCGGGAACTCCCGGCGCCCCCACGCGCAGCCTCGCCGAGGAGGTCGTGAGCATCGCCCGCTCCGAGCTGCCCGGCCTCGATGCGCGGATCGGGTACCTGGACGGGGACGAGGCGGAGTTCCCCACGCTGCAGGCCGTGCTCGCGCACGCCTCAGAGGAGCGGGCCGCCCGCTTCGAGCACGCCCGCGCCGTCGGCCTGGACGTCAAGGAGCCGGACGGCCCCGTCGCCGTCGTCGTGCCGCTGCTGGCCGGCCCCGACGGCGCGCTGCTGCGCCGGATCCGCCAGGCCGTGATGGACAGCCGGGTCGCGGCCGACCTCACCGACGTGCTGGGCCCGCATCCGCTGCTCGCCGAAGCGCTGCACGTGCGCCTGTCGGAGGCCGGACTGGCCCGCGCCGACCGCGCCCGCCTGTTCACCGTGGCGACGGCGGCGGACGGCATCATCCTGGCCTCGGTGGGCGGTGACGAGGCCGTTCAGGCGGCCGGGATCACCGGCATGCTGCTCGCCGCACGTCTCGCCGTGCCGGTGATGGCGGCGGCTCTGGACCAGGACGGCTCGATCGCGGCCGTTGCCGAGCAGCTGCGCGGCTCGGGCTCGCAGCAGCTGGCGCTCGCGCCGTACCTGATAGGGCCGGAGATCGACCCGGGCCTGGTCGAGGAGGCGGCCAAGGAGGCGGGCTGCTCCGCCGCCGAGCCGCTCGGCCCGTACCCGGCGATCGGCAAGCTCGCGCTGGCCAAGTACACGACGGCCCTGGGCATCGCTCCGCCGCAGCCGCAGGGGACGCCGGTTCGCTGAGGCAGGAAGCAGCCGCTGCTCGCAATGTACGGACGCCGAAGGGCCCGCTCCATGCACTGGAGCGGGCCCGTCGGCGTTCGCCTGTGGCCGATGCGCGTCACCGCCGCGGGACGAAATGCCGTCGGTCGTCCGCGGCACCATCGTGGCCGGCCACTCCCCTGTGCAGTCAGGCGAAGACCACACAGGACGCCGCAGGGACCGCCAAAGAACCTTCGTAGCGAGGCAATCCCGTGGACGGGTCGAGGGCGAACCAGGTCACCTCACCTGAGCGTTCGTTGGCGACGTAGAGGAATCCTCCCGACTCGGCGATCGCGCGGGGCCAGTGGCCGCCGCAGGGGATTGTGCCGATCAGGCGCAACTCGTCGCCCTCGACGGCGAACGTGGACAGGACGTCCTCGCCGCGGGTGGCGGTCCACACGAAGCGGCCGTCGGGGGAGGCGACGATGCCGGACGGGTAGGCGTCGCCGGTCGGGGCTCCGGGGAGCACGTGCCGCTCGGTCAGCGGTTCCAGGGAACCGGTCACGGCGTCCCAGTGGCAGACGGTGACCGTCGGCGTCAGTTCGTTGAGGACGTACGCGCGCGTGCCGTCCGGATGGAAGGCCAGGTGGCGCGGGCCGGAGCCGGGCCGCAGGGCGATCTCCCGGTGCACTTCGAGGCGGCCGCCGGTCAGCGTGCAGACCCGGACCGAGTCCGTACCGAGGTCGACGCTGACGGCCCACCGCCCGCTCGGGTCGGGCTGTACCTGGTGGGCGTGCGGCCCCTGCTGGCGCAGGGTGTGCGGGCCCGAGCCCTTGTGCTGGAGGACATCGCAGGCGGCACCGGCGAGGGTGCCGTCGGAGCGGACGGGCACGGCGGTGACGCTGCCGGAGCCGTAGTTGGCGGTCAGGACGTGCCCGTCGAACAGGCTGAGGTGCGTGGGGGTGTTGCCGCCGACCGGGACCGGCGCCCCGGCCTTCTCCGGCCGGTCCCCCGTCACCCGGTACGCGGCCACCGCGCCCTCGGCGGTCTCGCTGACCGCGTAGAGGGTCCGCCCGTCGGGTGCCGGTGCCAGGTAGGAGGGGTCGGGCACGCCGTCCACGCTGCTCAGCGCGGTCAGCGCACCGCTGTCCGGGGCCACGGCCGCGGCCACGATCCCGGGGCCTCCCGCCGCCGTGAACGACCCGATGAAGGCCCGCCGTCGCCGCCCGCCGCCGTCTGTCACCGCTGTCCCCTCTCGGTTCTGTGCCGTCGGGCCGACGTTAGCAGCCGATCACGAGCGGTCTAGACCATACGCGGGGCATTTGACCAGGCCGCAACCGAGGCGCCCGTCTCCCGGCGGGCCCCCGCGAGGACCTCGGGGTGGTGGACGTAGGCGGGGCGGGGCGGGCAACCCCTCCGGCAGAAGATGCGGCCGCTTCACGCCCCCACGAGCGGCGACCCCGACGGCGTCCGCAGCGGTGTGGCCAGCTCGGCCAGGGCCCGTTCCAGGCCGTGCAGGTGGGCCAGTGCGGGTTCCGCCGCGGGAGCCTCGGTGGCGATGTCGAGACGGGCGTGTTCGCCACTGGTGAGCGCCTCCACCGCCGCCTCCACGCGCCAGCAGGCGGCGGCCAGTCGGGCGTCGTGGGAGGCCTCCGGGTCGGCGGCGACGGCGACCAGACCACGGGTCTCGCGGGCGCAGTCGTCGAGCAGGTCCAGCACCCGGCGGGCACGTCGCTTGCGGCCGAGCATCGGGTTGAGCGGGTGGACCAGGGGCGCGACGGAGAGCCGTACGCGGCCGAGGAGTTGCTCCAGTTCCGCGATCCGCCGCGCCGGGTCTGCGGCCTTGGAGCCCGCGAGGCGGGCGGCTGCCTCTGCCGTGCACGCGTGGACGCAGCGCAGGGCGCGCTGGATCCAGGCGTCGGTGATGGTGTGCGTGGTGACGGGCAGGACGAAGAGCACGGCGAGTACGGCGCCGAGCGCGCCGACGCCGGTCTCCGCGACCCGCAGGGCGAGCAGGCCCGGGTTCAGTACGCCCAGGAGGCCGTAGAGGAGTTCGGCGAGGAGCGTGACCCAGAGCATCATCCATGTGTACGACACCGCGGCCGTGTAGAAGATGCCGAAGACGCAGACGGCGAGGAGCGCGGCTGTGGGGAGGGCGGCTCCGTGCAGGGGGACGGCGATCAGCGGGCCGAGGCCGATGCCGATCACCGTGCCGAGGACCCGGCGGAAGCCGCGGACCAGGGTCTCGCCGCGCGAGGCGGTGTTGACGAAGATCCACCAGGTGGCGCCGACCGCCCAGTACCAGCGCTGGCCGGACACCAGCTGGCCCACGACGAGTGCGAAGCCCGCGCCTGCGGTGGCCTGGACGGCCTGGCGGGTGGTGACGCGGGCCAGGCCGGTGCCGGCGGGCGGTGCGGGCACGGGTGCCGGGGGCAGCTTGGCCTCGTAGCACCACAGGCCGAAGCGGACCGCGGATGCGCTGAGCACGGACAGCAGGACGGCGGCGTACAGCTCGGGCAGCCGGTCCGTGGCCGCGTGCAGGAACTGCGCCACGAAGAAGGTCATGAACGCGAACACGCCGAGGCTGTGCCCGCGCGGCCCGAAGCGGCGCGCGTACACGCCCGCGCCGATGACGGCGAGGAAGGTGAGGTCGCGGGCCACGGGATGGTCGTGCAGCTCGGCCGCGGCGGCAAGCACCGGCAGCCCGACGGCGGGCAGCAGCGCGGTGGTGACCGCCTGCCCGCGGACGGTGGCGTCCGTGACGGTGAACAGGGCGAGCAGCGCGGCCAGCCCGCCGGTGACGGCACCGACGAGGGACAGCCCGGCCAGAGAGCAGACGACGACCGCGAGCCCGATGCCGAGGACGGCCCGCGCGGCGAAGCGCAGCCGCGTCCGCCCCGGATCCGGCGCCACGAACACCCTCTTCAGCACTGTTTGCCACCCCTCGAAAATCACTGGCATGAAAAAGGCGCCGCGGGGTCCGCAGCGCCATCGACCCAGACATTGCAGCATCGACGGGTCGGCTGGCTCAAGCGGCTCCGAATATACTGAGCCATTGGCGCAGACATATCGGTCCGTGGACGGCCATGAGCGAGCCAACGGACCATGTACGAGGAGGCCGGGCACGATGGCCGTCGACGAGCTCGACACCCGCATCCTGCGGCTGCTGATGGAGCAGCCGCGCACGAGCGTGCGCGAGTACGCCCGGATCCTGGGCGTCGCCCGCGGCACCTTGCAGGCCCGCCTCGACCGGTTGGAGCGCGACGGTGTGATCACCGGTACGGGCCCGACGCTCTCCCCCGCCGCGCTCGGCCACCCGGTGCTCGCCTTCGTGCACATCGAGGTCACCCAGGGGCATCTGGACGACGTGGGTGAGGCGCTGGCCTCCGTGCCGGAGATCGTCGAGGCATTCTCGATCACGGGCGGCGGCGATCTGCTGACCCGGGTCGTGGCGCGCGACAACGCCCATCTGGAGGACGTGATCCAGAAGCTGATCAGCCTGCCCGGCGTCGTCCGCACCCGCACCGAGGTGGCACTGCGCGAACGCGTACCCCAGCGGTTGCTGCCGTTGGTCGAGTCGATCGGCCGCGCGGCCCGCAAATGACCTTGCCCTGGTGCGCTGCCATGCTGGAGCCATGAGCAGGCTCGGCACCACTTCGGTCATCTTCGATCTCGACGGAACGCTCGTGGACAGCGAGCCGAACTACTACGAAGCGGGCCGGCAGACCCTCGCCGAGCACGGCGTCCCGGACTTCACATGGGCGGAGCACGAGCGGTACGTCGGTGTCAGCACCCAGGAGACGGCCGCCCGGTGGAAGCAGAGGTACGGCCTGGCGGCCCCCGCCGCCGAACTCCTGGCCGGCACCAACCGCCGCTATCTGGAGCTGGCCCGGGCCGCCACCCGCACGTACCCGGAGATGCGGAAGTTCGTGGAGCTCCTCGCGACCGACGGCGTGCCGATGGCCGTGGCCTCGGGGTCGTCGCCGGAGGCGATCGACGCGATCCTCGCCGGTACCGGCCTGGACACGTATCTGCGCACCGTCGTCTCGGCCGACGAGGTGCCCCGTGGCAAGCCGGCCCCGGACGTCTTCCTGGAGGCGGCCCGGCGCCTCGGGGCGGCCCCGGCCGACTGTGTGGTCCTGGAGGACGCCGCCCCCGGCGCCGCAGCGGCGCACGCCGCCGGCATGCGCTGCATCGCGATCCCGTACGTCGCCGCACCTGCCGACGCGCCGGAGTTCGCCACCGTGGACCTGCTGCTGCGCGGCGGCCAGGGGGAGTTCACGGCGCGGGGCGCGTACGACTGGCTCGTGCGCTCAGCTCCGTCTTCCTGATCTTCCCGGTCGGCGTGAGGGGCAGTTCGGGCACGATCTCGACCAGCGGCACCTTGTACGTGGCCATCGCCTCCTTCGCCCATGCGCGCAACTCGTCTGCGGTCAGGACGGAACCGGGAACGGTCCTCACGAAGGCGTACGGCAATTGGCCGCTGTGCTCGTCCTCCACGGCGACGACGGCCGCCGCGAGCACTTCGGGGTGGCGTCCGAGCAGGGTCTCGACCTCGGTCGGGAACACGCTCATCCCCTTGACCTTGATCATGTCCTTGTTCCGGCCGAGGTACCGCAGACAGCCGTCCTCGTCGAGGCTGCCGATGTCCCCGGTGTGCAGCCAGCCGTCGCGCAGCGCACGCGCGGTGGCCTCGGGTGCGCGCCAGTAGCGGGTGAGGACCGAGGGGCCGCGCACGACGATCTCGCCGGGTTCGCCCAGGGGCAGCGGCTCGCCGGTGGTGAAGTCGACGACCATGAACTCGGTGCCGGGCACGGGCAGTCCGCAGAACACGGGGTCGCCGAGCAGGTCGTGGTCGCCGTCCTGGAAACCCAGGGTGTTGGTGTCGCTGGTGTGGGTCTCGGTCATGCCGTAGGAGGCCTCCCGCAGGACGCCTCCGGTGGCCTGCCGCCAGCGTGCGCGCACCTCGGGGGTGAGTTTGCGGATGAAGGAGATGGCGAGCGGCGCGGTGAGGCTGCTGAGGTCACGCTGCGGGAAGTCCGGGTGGTCGAGGAGTTCGAGGTAGTTCTCGACGGTTCCGGCCAGGGTGGTCACCCGGTGCGTCTCGATCGCGTCGAGCACGGCGGCCGGGTCCCAGCGGGTGAGCAGCACGCCGGTGCCGCCGGAGACCAGCGGGGCGAGGATGCCGAGGTTCTCGCCCGCGATCCAGAAGACGGGCAGGTAGCACAGGGAGACGATGCCGTCCTCGGCGCCCGGCATGCCGTTCTGGATGGCGGTGGCCGTGTAGACCATGTGGCGCTGGGTGTGCTCGACCCCCTTGGGCAGTCCGGTCGTGCCGCCCGTGTAGTTGAGGGCGGCGAGCGCGTCGAGGTCCTCGGCCGGCGCGGCCAGGGGCGGGTGCGCCATGACGGCGGGCCATTCGTTCTCCAGCAGGACCGCGCGTGCGGCCGTGCCGTCGAGTGCCTCGGCGAGCACGTCCCGCAGCGGCTCGAAGGACAGCACCAGTTCGGCGCCGGAGTCGTCGATCTCGTGCCGTGTCTCGGCGGCCTTGAACATGGGGTTGACGGGCACGTGGACCGCCCCGAGCCGCAGGATCGCAAGGAACGCGACCGCGAAGAACACGCTGTTGGGCAGCTGGACGGCCACGCGGTCACCGGGGCGCACACCCCGGCTCTCCAGCCATCCGGCCAAGCGGTCGGTGGCGTCGTCGAGTTCGCGGTAGGTGAGCGTCTGCCCGTGGGCGACGAACGCGGGCCGGTCAGGTGTCTCGCGCGCCCAGTGGCGTACGTGTCCCGGCACCGTCCGCTCGCCGGCGCGGTGCGTAGCGGTGTCGGGCTGCCTGCCGCGCCTCGACTTCGCCCAGCGGGCGCGCAGGTCGGCGAGGTGTGCGTCGGTGCGTGGCGTCGGCGTCATGGTGCGGCTACTCCTGACGTGTTCGGGCGGCTCCGAGCAGGTGCAGATATATGCCGGTGACGTCGCGTACGGCGTCCTCGTACGTGTCGGGGTGCGCGGCGACTCGGTGGGCGAACTCGACGCACATGCCGCCCACCGCGCGGGCCAGGGCAAGGGGTTCGGCGGCCGGGGCGGCCAGGCCGCGGTCGGTGAGGCGGCGGATGTAGCGGGCGTGCCGGTGGACGGGCCGTTCGCGGATCTCGTCCCACAGCTGCGCCGTGCCGGGATCGGTGCGGGACTGCTGCTCCAACAGGCCGAGCAGCGGCTGGTGTCGGGCGTAGGCGGCGATGAAGGCTCCGACGGACGCCTCCGCCACGGCGTGCGGGTCGTCCGTGTCGACGCCCGGGACCTCCTGCGCGGCGAGGAACGCGTCCCGTACCCGGACCGCCAGGACGCCGAAGATCTCCTCCTTGGAGGCGAAGTACACGTAGAAGCCCGCCCGCGATACCTCCGCTTCCGCCGTGATGTCGGCGACGGTGGCGGGGCCGAGGCCGAGCCGTGCGAAGACGGCCTCGGCGGCGTCCAGGAGCCGGGCGCGGGCCGGGGCCTCGGTGCGGTCGCGGGCGGTGCGGACCGCCCAGGCCTTGTGTGTGCGTGCCACACCGGGAGCGTATTGACGTTGACGTCAATGTCAATGAGCATGGCGGGGCCGGTCGATGAGGACCGCTGAGGTCCGGGTCCTGGAGGGCTCCCATGGGTACTGCCGCCGTGCTCGTCGCCAACCGCGGGGAGATCGCCGTGCGCGTCCTGCGGGCCGCCTCCGAGGCCGGCCTGCGCTCGGTCGCGGTGTATGCCGAGGGCGACGACGCGCACGCTCGACTCGCCGACGAAGCCGTCCCGTTGGACGACTATCTCGACGGCGGCGCACTGCTCGCCGCCGCGCGCG
Source organism: Streptomyces sp. NPDC051172 (assembly GCF_040682555.1). Classification (NCBI taxonomy): domain Bacteria; kingdom Bacillati; phylum Actinomycetota; class Actinomycetes; order Kitasatosporales; family Streptomycetaceae; genus Streptomyces; species Streptomyces sp. NPDC051172. Next base: position 88,901 of record NZ_JBFBBE010000019.1, on the reverse strand, counting down.
GCACCGGCTGCGACTTCCTGCACCCCGGGTACGGCTTTCTGAGCGAGGACGCGGACTTCGCCCGCCGCTGCGCCGACGCCGGGGTGACTTTCGTCGGGCCCACGCCCGAGGTGCTGGCGGTCTTCGGGGACAAGGCGCGGGCCCGTGTGTTCGCCGTCGAGGCGGGGGTTCCCGTGCTCGCCGGGGCCGACGGCCCGGACGGGGCGCGGGAGCTGCTGGCCGCCGGACCCGTGATGATCAAGGCGGTGGGCGGGGGCGGCGGACGCGGCATGCGGGTCGTACGGCGGGCCGAGGAGCTGGACGAGGCCTGGGAGCGGTGCGCCTCGGAGGCTCAACAGGGCTTCGGGCGGGGCGAGTTGTATGCGGAACGGCTGCTGGAGGGCGCCCGGCACATCGAGGTCCAGGTCGTCGGGGACACGACCGGCGCCGTCACGCATCTTTTGGACCGGGACTGCAGCGCACAGCGCCGCCACCAGAAGGTGATCGAGATCGCGCCCGCGCCCGAACTCTCCGAGGACACCAGGGAGCGGATCCTCGGCGCCGCACTGCGGATGGCCCGCGCCGCCCGCTGTTCGAGCCTGGTCACCTTCGAATTCCTGCTCCGGGGCGAGGAGTTCTGGTTCATCGAGGCAAATCCGCGGCTTCAGGTGGAGCACACGGTCACCGAGGAGGTGACTGGGGTGGACCTGGTCGCCGTACAGCTGCGCCTGGCGGCCGGGGCCACACTGGACGAGCTGGGGCTGTCGGGACCGCCGGCTGCGCCGCGCGGGTTCGCCGTGCAGGCGCGGGTCACAGCCGAGGGGGCGGGGCGGATCACGCGGTTCGACCTGCCGTCGGGGCCCGGTGTGCGGGTCGACACGGCGATCCGTGCCGGGGCCGAAGTCGGTGTCCGCTACGACCCGTTGCTCGCCAAGGTGGTCGCGCACGTCCCGGCGGGCGATGTGGAGGCGGCTTGTGCGCGGGCGCAGCGGGCGCTCGGCGAGTTCGCGGTGGAGGGGGTGCGGACGGGGATTCCGCTGCTGCGGGAGGTGCTGGCGCGGCCGCGTTTCTGGGCGCACACGGGCGTGGTGGCGGATCTTGCGCAGACCCACGTCGTTCCCGAGGAGGCGCCCGGCGACGGCACGGTCCTCGCGCCGCTCAGCGGCACCGTCGTCTCCGTCGACGTCTCCCCCGGTGAACCGGTGCGGGCCGGACAGCAGTTGCTGGTGGTGGAGGCGATGAAGATGGAGCACGTGGTGCGGGCTCCCGGCTCCGCGGTGGTACGGCTGGTGCACGCGCGCGTGGGCGAAACGGTCGGTGAGGGCTCCCCGTTGGTCACTCTGGACGACCTTTCCGGTGTCCCGGGCGAGGGGCCCGCGGCGGAGCCGGTCGATCCGGACGCCGTGCGGGCGGATCTCGCCGAGGTCGTACGGCGGCACGCCTTCGGTCTCGACGAGAACCGGCCGGAGGCGGTCGCGGGGCGGCACGCCCTCGGCCGGCGCACCGCCCGCGAGAACATCTCGGACCTGTGCGACACGGGCACCTTCACCGAGTTCGGCGCCCTCGCGATCGCCGCCCAGCGCGGCCGCCGCTCGCTGGACGACCTGATCCGGTCGACGCCGGCCGACGGCATGGTCACCGGCACCGGGCAGGTCAACGGCCGGCCGTGCGTGGCGATGTCGTACGACTACACGGTTCTCGCCGGTACCCAGGGGCTGCAGAACCACCGCAAGACGGATCGGATGCTGGAGCTCGCCGAGGAGCGGCGGCTGCCCGTGGTGCTGTTCGCGGAAGGCGGTGGCGGACGGCCCGGGGACACCGACACCACAGCCGTGGCAGGCCTCGACGTGACCACCTTCCAGCGGATGGGGCGGCTCAGCGGGCTGGTGCCGCTGGTCGGCATCGTCTCGGGGCGGTGTTTCGCCGGTAACGCCGCGCTGCTGGGCTGCTGCGACGTCGTGATCGCCACGCCCGACGCGACGATCGGGATGGGCGGGCCCGCGATGATCGAGGGCGGCGGGCTCGGGGTGTTCCGGCCGGAGGAGGTGGGCCCGCTGTCGGTACAGGTGCCGGGCGGGGTGGTGGACGTCGCGGTCGCCGACGAGGCGGAGGCCGTGCGGGTGGCGCGACGGTATCTGTCGTACTTCCAAGGAACACAGAGCACTTGGGAGGCTCCGGATCAGCGGCTGCTGCGGCAGGTGGTGCCGGAGAACCGGCGGCGGGCCTACGACGTGCGGGCGGCGGTGACCGGGCTCGCGGACATGGACTCGGTGCTGGAGCTGCGGCCTGAGTTCGGCGTGGGCGTGCTGACCTGTCTCGTTCGGATCGAGGGGCGGCCGCTGGGTCTCCTGGCCAGCAACCCGGCGCATCTGGGCGGGGCGATCGACCGGGACGCGGCCGACAAGGCGGCGCGGTTCCTGCAGTTGTGCGACGCCTTCGGGCTGCCGGTCGTCTCGCTGTGCGACACCCCGGGGTTCATGGTCGGCCCGGACGCCGAACGGACCGCCACCGTACGGCACTTCGCCCGGCTGTTCGTGACGGGCGCCAATCTGCGGGTGCCGCTGGTGAGTCTGGTGCTGCGCAAGGCGTACGGCCTCGGGGCGATGGCCATGATGGGCGGCTCGACGCGGGCCCCGCTGGCCACGGCGGCCTGGCCGAGCGGCGAGTTCGGCGGGATGGGCCTGGAGGGTGCGGTGCGACTCGGCTACCGCAGGGAGCTGGCGGCGATCACGGACCCGGCCGAGCGTGCGCGTGTCTTCGAGGAGCGGGTCGCCGAGTTGTACGAACGCGGGAAGGCGGTCAACGCGGCGGCCGCGCTGGAGATCGACGCGGTGATCGACCCGGCCGGGTCGCGGGCCTGGATCCTTGCGGCGCTGGAGCGGTGCCCCGTACCGGAGGCAGGACACCGCCCGTTCGTCGACACCTGGTGATCCGGGGCCTGGCGGTGCTCCGTCCCCCGGGGCACCGCCCGTCCATCGAGGCGTGATCACATCCGGTCCCATCGGCCCAGTGCACGTCCTCGACGACGAGTACCGCAGGATGCGGGGTCACGGCCAGCTCGCCGTGCAGGGCCTCGTAGACGCGGTGGCGGTCGCCGCCCTCGGTGACGGCGCGGGCGAGTTCGGCTCCGACGCTGCCGACGAGGTCGTGGAACGGGCCCAGCGGTCGCCGGGTGGCGAGGTCGTCGCACTGTCCGACGAGCACGCGGGCCTGCCCGGGCAGCCGCTCGGGCATGGCTCTCACCAGGCTCGACTTGCCGATTCCGGCCTCGCCGAAGACGAGCACCACCGAACCGGCCCCGTCGGCCGCCTCCCGTGCGGCCGTGGCCAGCTGTGCCAGCTCGGGCTCGCGCTCGAGGATCCCCCGGTCCACGCCGCCGATTCTGCCACCGGAGCGGGGCGGGATGACGGGTCCTGCCGGTCGGATGTCACACTTCGGGCCGCCCGGCCCTCTTGAGTGTGGACACATGGCGGAGACGTACGGGAGGCCTTCATGAACACCACTGCCCGAGCAGACGCGTACAAGATCGAGCTGTCCGCGGGCACGGTCGAATACCAGGACACAGGCGGCGACGGTCCCGTACTGGTGCTGCTGCACGGCCTGATGATGGACGCCTCGCTGTGGGATGGGCCGTTGGCCGACCTGGCCGCGGACCATCGGTGCATCGCCCCGACGCTGCCTTTGGGCGCCCACTGCCACCCGATGCACGCGGATGCGGATCTGTCGCTGCCCGGGGTGGCGAGGCTTGTCGCAGAGCTCCTGGAGCGGCTGGATCTGCGGGAGGTGACCCTGGTGGGGAACGACACGGGCGGGATGCTGGTGCAGTTCCTGATGGCCGACGGGGAGGCGCAGGTTGCGCGGGCTGTGCTGGTGTCCTGCGATGCGTTCGACAACTTCCCGCCGGGGCTGACGGGCCGGACCCTGGTTCTCACCGGTCGGCTCTCACCGCGCCTGTTCGGGCTGTTCATGCAGCAGATGCGGGTGCGGGCGGTGCGCCGGCTGCCGATCGCATTCGGTTGGCTCACCAAGCGGGGCGATGCGGCCACCGCGCGCTGGATGCGGCCGGTGCTGCGGCAGCCGGCCATCCGCCGTGACGCCGTCCGTCTCCTCCGCGGCGCGAACCGGGGCACCCGCCGCCTGCTCGAAGCCACGGCCGAACGTCTGCCGCTCTTCGACCGGCCCGCCCTGGTGGTCTGGGCGCGCGAGGACCGGGTGATGCCGCCCGAGCACGGCCGTCGCCTTGCCGCGCTGCTGCCGCAGGGGCGGCTCGTCGAGGTGGACGACGGCTACACGCTGCTCCCCCTGGACCGGCCGGCGGAACTGGCGCGGATCATCCGGGAGTTCGTGCGCGCCACTCGGGTGCTCTGACCCACCCGCCGATCTTCCTGAGCCGCCTGTCCGGGTGCCTGCCGAGGTTGCCGTCCTCGTCACGACGGCGTGAGCGGAAGGTCGTCCGTGTAGGCGTTGACCGGCGGGGAGATGCGCTCGATGCGGTGGACGTCGAGGGCCGCCGTCGCGGACTTCGTACCGAGGGTGCCCTTGGGGTGCCAGGTTCCGGTGACCGCCACCCAGGTGTTGGCCGGCAGTGCGGCGGTCCCGTACATGCGGACCTTCACCGACTGGGAGTCCGCCGCGCAGCAGGTGAAGATGATCCGGGTCAGATACCAGCCGCCGCCCCGCCCCGCGGGGGTGACGAATCCGGTCATCTGGATGCTGCGGCCTCTGACGGCCTGCTCCCGGTCCTGCTGGACCCGGGCGGTGAAGTCGGTGAGGGTCATCGGCAGCGGGACGGTCGCGGGCAGCGGATCGAACCGCTGCGCCTTCGGCACGGCCTTGTTGCTCGCGTGGGAGGCGGTGTACGCGCCGAGGGGGGGCGGGGCGTAGAGGAGCAGGCTGAACGCGGGCAGGAACAGCAGCCAGGCGATGCGGGGTGCGGTGGAGTGGTCGTGGCCGTGTTCGTGCGCGTCGGCTTCGGGGGTCGCGCGGTCCAGCGCTGCTGCTGTCAGGCCCAGCAGCAGGAGCAGCACGCCGGAGGCGATCAGCAGGGGGCGCAGGCCTTCCTTGACGTAGCGCAGACAGAGGTCGCTGAACAGGGAGGCGTGCAGCAGACCCAGGCCGGTCAGGACGAGTAGGAGAACTTGGGCGTGGCGCTTCACAGCAGTGCTCCTCCGATCAGGACCCCCGCGGCCACGGCCACCACCGTGGTCGCGGTCGAGAAGCGCAGGGCGAAGGACCGGCCGAACGTGCCCGCCTGAAGGGCGATCAGCTTCAGATCGACCATCGGGCCCACCACCATGAACACCAGCCGGGCGGTGGGCGAGAAGCCGGTGAGTGAGGCGGCGACGAACGCGTCGGCCTCCGAGCAGACGGCGAGCAGGACGGCGAGCGCCGCCAGGAAGAGCACCGACAGCCAGGGCGAGCCGGAGAAGGTGTCGAGGACCGAGCGCGGCACGGCCACGTTGAAGGTGGCCGCGGCCATGGCGCCCAGCACCAGGAAGCCACCGGCGTGCAGGAAGTCGTGCTGGAAGCCGAGCCGGAACTCCCGCGCGCGACTGTGTCCCGACCGGTGGCCGGTGTGGCGGACGGACGGCCGCAGCCATTCCTCGCGGCCCAGCCAGAGCCACAGCCAGCCCATCGCGGCCGCGGTGACCAGGGAGGCCAGCAGCCGGGCGGCGACCATGGCCGGGTTTCCCGGGAAGGCGACGGCCGTGGCGGTGAGCACGATCGGATTGATCGCGGGGGCGGAGAGGAGGAAGGCGAAGGCCGCGGACGGGGTGACACCGCGGCGGATCAGGCTGTTCGCGACCGGCACCGAGGCGCACTCGCAGCCCGGCAGGACGACCCCCGCCAGGCCGGCCACGGGGACGGCGAGTGCGGGCCTGCGGGGCAGGATCCGGGTGAACAGATCGGCCGGTACGAACGCGTTGATCGCCCCCGACAGGACCGTGCCCAGCAGGAGGAAGGGCAGCGCCTGGACGGTGATGGCCAGACAGACCGTGCGCCAGGCCGCGACGGCGGGCTGGTTCAGCCATCCGACGCCGGTGAGCGAGAGGACCGCCACCGAGCCGACGGCGGTGAGGACGACGAGGGGCAGGGGCCGTCCGGTGACGCGGCGCCCCTGATGGCCGGCCGGCGCGACGAGCGCCACTTCTTCCGCCACACCAACCAGTTCATCCGTTCTATTCATATTTACTCCGGATGTCGGATTCGTGGCGAAGATAAGCCAGGATCACTCCCCTCACGGTGCGCACACGCCGCCGCGCGCGGATGAATGAACGGGACCGGGAACATACTTGACCTTGCGGGGGGACTGTCCCGCGGTGGCCTGATTCGAGAGGGGCAGCTTCCGGGTGAGCGGCGGCGGCAAGATAACGGGAAAGATCGAGGTGCGGCTCAAGTGGGACCCCAGCCCCTGGAGCCGGCCGCCCCACCATCTGGACATCATGGCGACGACCTACTCGGCGGACGCCCCGTACGGACGGCCGGTGTACGTCGTGCACACCGAGAGCCGCTCGCCGGACGGCACCATCAACATGAGCCGGCACAGCGAGACCGGCCTGGGCCTGGGCTTTGTCGAGGTGATGGTCCTGGAGCTCCATCGCCTGGCACCCTCCTTCGCGCGGGTGGTCGTGGGTGTGGCGATCCATCAGAGCACCGGCCCCAAGTTCTTCGGCGACATTTCGAACACGGGCGTGCTGGTCGTCGACGGGTACACGGAACTGCTCGAGGACGACTTCGGGCAGGTCGCCGACGCCACCGCGGCGACCGTCGCCGAGTTCACCCGGGATGCCTCCGGCGCCTGGGAGTTCCACCCGATGGTCCGCGGTTTCGACAGCGACCCGACGGTCTTCGCGGCGGAGATGGGCGGTACGCCACAGCCCTGACCTGCGTCCGACGTGCGCCGGCCGCGCTCACCCGACCGCGACGTGATCGTCCGGACGCGGGCGCTCGGCCCCCGCCCCCGGCGACTCCGACCGGCGTACCGGAAGGAGGGGCCGGGCGGACGCCCGTTTGCGGCCGCGTTCGTGGAACAGGGCCAGGACGATCGCAGTGCCGACCGCTATCAGATGCTCGCGACCGGCCAGATTGGGTACGGCGATCGACTCCCACACCATCGACCCGCCGGTGAGGGCGAACACGATCGGAGCACGCTGGACGATCGCGACATAGGTGAAGAGGCCCACGACGGCGGCGGACGGGCCGGTGTCCAGCACCTGCCCGACCGCGCGCGGCAGCCCCAGCCCGCCCCAGCCCGGACCGAGCGCGATCATCAGGCGCACCATGAGGGTGCCGGCGAGGGTGGTCGCGTACGAGATGACGAGCGTTCTGGCCCGGCCGAGGATCAGCTCTGCGAGGGCGAACGCGAGGAACAGGCTCGTGATCCCCGCCCACACGGGGAGATCCAGGGCCGGGACGTACAGTGACACCGGCGTCCGCAGCAGGGCCAGCCACAACGGCAGGTCGCCCTTGACACCGCCGAGCAGCCGCACCACCACCGCACCCGTCGGCCGCTGCGCCAGCGCATGGAAGAAGATGACACCGAAGGCGGCCAGGAACGCCAGGAACAGTGCGGGCAGCCCACGGCGTCTGAGTTGCCGCACCGGATCGACGACGATGCCGTGCCACTCGACCCGCAGCGTGCGTACCACCAACGCCGCCACCCGCCACAGCGCGCCGCGCGGCCGCCGGTACTCACGGTCGGCCGGATCACCCCACAGTCCGTGGGCACGCAGCCGATCCGCGGCACCGCCCGCGCACCGCACCCCCTTGCGCAGCAAAACTCCCCCGCCTCCCGTCCATCGCCCCACCGGATGGTCGGAACGGGGCGAGGCCGCCCCGAGGGAGGCTATGCCCGGCGGCGGGGCTTCCTTCGCTTGGCGCCCTTGGAGACGTCGGATCCGGCCCTCGGGTTGCTCCCCGCCGACTTCCCAGCCGTTTTTCCGGTCACCTTTGCCGCCGCGGGCTTGCGCCGGGCGCCGGTCGTGTCGCCCGCCTTGCCCTTCGTTTCCGGTGTCGCCGCCTTGCGGCCGCGGGAGCTGTTGGCCGTGCGACCGCGGACGATTCCGATGAAGTCCTCGACCAGGTCCGTGGTCGCCTCCTCGGGCCACGCCAGGGCGATGCTCGACGCGGGGCCGTCCACCAGCGGCCGGTACGTGAGGTCCTTGCGGTGGTACAGACGGGCCAGCGACTGGGGGACGACCAGGAGGCCGACGCCCGCCGCGACGAGTTCCACGGCGTCCTCGGTGGTGGCGGGGCGCTCGAAGGCGGGCTCGCCCGGCGGCCGGTCCCAGTCGAAGACGTCGTCGAGGGGGTGGAAGAGCACCTCGTCCGCGAGGTCCTCGACGGTCACCTCGTCCGCCGCCGTGATCACATGGTCCTTGGGGACGACGACGACCGTCGTCTCGGTGTAGAGCGGGATCGCGCTGAAGAACGTACGGTCGACCGGCAGCCGTACGAGTCCCGCGTCGGCCCCGCCCGCGCGCAGCACGTCGGATGCCTCGGCGGCCGGTACGGCGAGGAGGTTCAGCGGGATGTCGGGCAGGCGCTCGTTCCAGATCCGCACCCACTTGGCGGGCGTCACTCCCGGGACGTACGCAAGCCGGAACGCCTGGGGTTCTTCCGAGCCTGTCACCAGGCCAGGCTACCGGCCGTGGTCGGAGGACTCGCACATGCTCGATACCCTGGACGGCATGAAGTCGCACCAGAGCACCCAGACGATGAAGCCCGCGACCGCGGCGAAGAAGCTGGGTGTGTACCTCGAGGCCACCCCCGCCGAGTTCCGGGAGGGCGTCGTCTCACGAGCCGAGCTCGACCAGCTCCAGGCCGAGCCGCCCGAGTGGCTGCGCGAGCTGCGGGCAAACGGTCCGCACCCCCGTCCGGTGGTCGCGGCGAAGCTGGGCGTCTCCATCGCGGGTCTCGCCCGGGGCGGGATCACCGAGGCGCTCACCACCGAGCAGATCGAGGCCCTGAAGCAGGAACAGCCCGAGTGGCTGCAGAAGGAGCGCGCCACCCAGGCGGAGGTCCGCAAGGAGGCGGCGCGCATCAAGAAGCGCGACGCCGAGCGTGAGGCTCGCAGCGAGGGCCCGCGGGCCTGACGCGGCCCGTTCGCAACGGACGGTTGCCGTCCGGATCCACTGTGTGCACAACGCACGGATCTGACGGCACGTCACGACGAAGGTCACAGAAGCGTATCGGACATTCCGGCCTTCAACCTTCACACGAGCCGCACAAGTTGGCTAGCGTGTCGTCAGGCCGCACGAGTTCCTCCGGCGAACCCCGCCGGGACGCGCGGCCTCCGCCGAATCCGGTACGCCCCTGTGGCAGCCGGAACCGGGGACCCAACCGAACGACGGGGTGAATCGGCCCAACTGCCCGCCAGGCAGGGGCCGTAGGGCATGCCTTCCGGAACCGACCGCCCGAACCCGACAGCTAACTCGGTAGGCGGAGTACGGAAGGAGTACGGCTCCCATGGCGCCGGATCGACCATCGCGCACCGCAGGCTCGGGCCTTCCCGGCATGCGCAATTCCGCTCTCGCGACCGCCGCCCTCACCTCGGTGGCCCTGTTCTCGCAGACCGCCGACGCCGCACCGACGACGGGCGACGAGGGGCCCAGCCGCGAGGCCGTCCGGCAGCGGGTGAGCAGCCTCTACGACCAGGCCGAGTCCGACACCGGCAACTACAACTTCACCCGGGCCCAGCTGCTGGGAGCGCGGCCGCCCGCCGCCCCGCCCCGCGAGCGCGGCCGCTCGGATCCGGCACTCGACTCGGTGTCCCGGCGGTGGTTCGACGGAGCCCGCGCCTCGCTGGGTCCGACGGTGCCTGCGCTGCTGCCGGCCGACCGTATGCCGGACCGCCGGGCCGAGCCCCGGACCGCGCGCCCGGCGGACAGCCGCAGCACCGCCCTTGAGCTGGAGGCGACCGCCCGGCCCGTGGCCGAGCTGACCTCCGCGGAGTCCCGCCGTACGGTGGCCGAGCTGACCGCCGGCCCCACGGCTGCGCTCCCCGCCATCCCGCTGCCCCGACAGGAGGCCGCCTCCGCGCTGCCCGCTGCGGCCCCCGAGTCCAGGCAGACCTCCCTGCGCAGGTCCAAGGAGCAGAATCAGCGCAAGATCGCGGCGGCCAGCGAGCTGCTGTACCGGTACACCGCCCGGCAGACATCCGCACCGCGCCCGGCTGTCGGGGCCGTGCCGGCCCAGCTCCCCCGGCAGGACCAGGCGCAACAGACCCGCCCGGCGGCCGAGGAAGCGTGGCGGCTGCAGGAGCCGACGGTCCTCGACACTGGCCTGCCCCCGGCCGGGGCACAGCTGATGCAGCCGTCCGTCCTCGACACCGGCGTACCCGCGGTCGAGCAGTGGCGCATGCAGCCTTCCGTGCTGGACACGGGCGTACCCGCCGTGGAGGAATGGCGCACCCAGCCGTCCGTGCTCGACACCGGCATACCTCAGGCCGGGGGTTGGACCATGCAGCCGTCCGTCCTCGACACGGGTGTGCCCGCAACCGTTACGCCCACCGCCACCAAGGCCGACAGGGCGATCGACTTCGCCCGTGCACAGATCGGCAGGCCGTGTCTGTGGGGTGCGGTCGGGCCGGAGTCGTACGACAACGCCGGGCTCACCCAGGCCGCCTGGCGGGCCGCGGGGGTCACCCTGCCACGGACCCCGTACGAGCAGGCGGGCGCCGGCACCGTGATTCCCCTGGCCGAGAGCCGCCCCGGAGACCTGATCTTCTTCAACGACAACTTCAGCCACGTCGGCATCTACACCGGCAACGGCCTGATGATTCACGCACCGGGTCCGGGCGCGGTCATCCGCGAGGACTCGGTCCACTACGCAGGCGAAGCCGCGGTCCGTATCGCAGTACGCCCCATGTGACACCAACGGCTCACTGAACCAGGAGGAGGCCGCCGACGGAAGTCGGTGACCTCCTCCTTTTCAGCCACAGGCACTCCACAACATCCTGTGACGCATGACCGCATTCGCAACGGCCGCCTGTGGCTCCGGTTCCGGGAGCGCCGGTACCCGTGACCGCATCAGCACGGTCCTGCGGGCCCAGCAGGTGGGGCTGATTCCCACGCCGTGACCCGTGGCGGCGCGGTCAGGGCCGGCGCGCGGTACAGGTCGCGCAGCAGGGCGATCTCGGCCCCGTGGTGCAGGACTTCCTGGTTGACCCACCACACGATGTCGACGAAGGGCTCTTCCGCGTCGCTGCCGTGCGGATACGTACAGTGGCCGACCTTGTCGAGTGCCGCGTCGCCGCTGTTCAGCAGCGCCTCCCGCCAGGCCGTGACTCCGGCGTCGAAGGCGGCGACGGCCGCTGCCACGTCCCCGCTGACGAGGTAGTCGTCCCGGGTGAGGCGGTGGGTGCCTGCCGTGTGATCGGCGCGGAGGGTCAGCATCTCGCTGAGGTGGCTCAGCCGCCACGCGATGGTGGTGAAGGGCGGTGGCCACGGATGCGGGTAGGACGCCGCGTCACGTCCCCAGTCTCCGTCCGCGGCACCGGCCAGCAGGGTGGCGCGCGGTCCGGGCCCGTCCGCCCTTCGCCGCACCGACCAGCAGTCCGCCACCGGCTCCCAGAGGTACTCCTCGTCGGTCATGGGCCCGACCTCGGTGTCCGAACCGTCGCCGCTGTCCATCACCGGCCCGGTCAGCCGGGCGGCCAGACGCCCACAGGCGAAGTCGAACTGCTCCAGCAACGGAGCCAGACGAGACACGGTCACCGACACTCCCATGGCGGACTCGTGGGCGCACGGCGCAGGCATGAACCGACCGGCTAGCCTGGCACAACCGGCGCACACCCCGCCTCTCCTTTTCCGAGGCCGGGTATTCCGGCAACAGGTTCCCGATGACAGGGAGTCGGCCATGAAGCCGAACCGCTCCATCCCCTCCTCGACCGTCATCCCCGTCCTGATCTACCCCGATGTACGCGCGGCGGTCGCCTGGCTCGGTGCGGCCTTCGGGTTCGTGGAACGGGTACGGATCGGCGAGGACCACCGCGCGCAGCTCGGGTTCGGCGACGGTGCCGTGATCGTCGGGGACACCCGCAAGGACCGCCGTCCCCCGCGCCCCGGCGAGGTCACTCACTCGGTCACGGTCCGCGTCGAAGACGCCCGCGCCCACTGCGAACAGGCCCGGGCACACGGCGCACGCATCGTCATGGAACCCACCGACTTCGAGTACGGGGAACGCCAGTACACGGCCGAGGACCTCGCGGGCCATCAGTGGACGTTCTCGGAGACCCTCGCGGACATTGCGCCGGAGGAGTGGGGCGGGCAGACGGTCTCAGTCGGCTGAGGAGCGTCAGCCCGGCGGGGGCCCCGTCCCGCCCTTGAGTCGTTCCAGGTCGGAGGGGCGGACCTGGATGACGACCAGGGCGATCAGGGCGGCGAGGACGGCGAAGATCGCTGCCATGATGAAGGCCGCCGAGATCCCTGACGTGAGCACGTGGTCGGACCAGGGGCTCGGGAGCTGCCCGGTGTGCCTGAAGCGCAGGCGTTCGGCCGGGGTGGCCTGGGCCAGGAAGCGCGGGATCTGCTTGTGGGCCTCGTGGGTGCCGGCCGTGCCGAACATGGTGACCAGGATGGACAGGCCGAGCGAACCGCCCACCTGCTGCGTTGCGTTGAGGAGTCCGGAGGCCGCGCCGGTCTCCCGGACGGGGACGTTGGACAGCGCCATGAGGGTGAGGGAGACGAACTCCATGCCCATGCCCAGGCCGAAGACGCAGATCGGGCCGAGGATGCTGCCCGCGTAGGTGGAGTGGACGTCGGTCAGGGTCAGCCAGGCCAGACCCGCCGCCGCGAGAACGGCGCCCACCACCATGAAGGGTTTGGGCCCGAACTTGGGCAGGAACCGCGAGGCGAGCGCCGCGCCGACCGCGATGACCGCGCTGACCGGCAGGAAGGCGAGCCCGGCCTGCAGCGGGCTGAAGCCCAGGACGTCCTGCACGAACAGCGTGAGGAAGAAGAACATGCCGAAGATCGCCGCGGCCAGGCTCAGCATGATGCCGTAGGTGCCCGCGCGGTTGCGGTCGGCGAACATGTGCAGCGGGGTGATGGGCTGTCGGGAGCCCCTCTCGACCAGGATGAACAGCGCCAGGACCACGACCGCCGCGGCGAACGAGGCCAGCGTGAGGGCGTCCCGCCAGCCCTCCTGGGCGGCTCGGATGAACCCGTAGACCAGCAGCACCATGCCCACGGTGGAGGTCAGCGCGCCGGCGATGTCGAAGTGGCCCGGATGGCGTTCGGACTCCTTGATCCAGCGGGGTGCGGCGAGAGCGATGAGCGCGCCGATCGGGACGTTCACGAACAGCACCCAGCGCCAGTTCAGCCACTCGACGATCATCCCGCCGGCGAGCAGCCCGATGGCGCCGCCGCCCGAGGAGACCGCGGCGAACACGCCGAAGGCCCGGTTGCGTTCCGGGCCTTCGCGGAAGGTCGTGCTGATCAGGGCGAGGGAGGTCGGGGAGGCGATGGCGCCGCCGACGCCCTGGAGGGCGCGGGCGGCGAGGAGTTCGCCGGAGTTCTGCGCGAGCCCGCCCAGCAGGGAGGCGAGCGCGAACAGCAGCACCCCGAAGACGAACATGCGCCGCCTGCCGAGGATGTCGCCGGTGCGGCCGCCGAGCAGCAGGAGGCCGCCGAAGGTGAGGGTGTAGGCGTTGACCACCCAGGACAGGCTGGTGGTGGAGAAGTTCAGGGCGCTCTGGATGTGGGGCAGCGCGATGTTCACGATGGTGATGTCCAGGACCACCATCAGCTGGCAGGAGGCGATGACCAGCAGTGCCATGCCGTTTCCGCCGCCGCCCGGTTCGCGGGTGGCGGCCTGTGGTGCGGAGGTCGGCTGTGGGCTGCTGCTCATGGCGTGTCGCACTCGGCGTCGGTGAACGGTTCCGTCCACCGCGGCCCGTACCGTTCGACCGTACGCCCCTGTCGTAACCGTCACCACTTGTTTGACTGGGTGACGGTTTACACCTTTTTACGGGGAGTCGAGCGGCTCATGGGCGGGTCTTGTGGGTCATGGCGAACTCGTCGGCCTCCGGCAGGTCGAACTCCCCGTGGTCGCTGCCCAGACCCTGCGCCACCAAGGCGGCGGCGGCGCTGCCCAGTACGGCGGCCTCGCGCGGGGTGCGGCCGAGGCCGATGCCCCGCAGGAAACCGGCCGAGAACGCGTCGCCGCAGCCGGTGGTGTCGACGACGTCGACCTCGAAGGCGGGGACCGTGTCCGTGCCCTCCGCGGTCACCAGGAGCGCACCGTCGCCGCCACGGGTGACGGCGACGAGGCCGGCCCCGGCGGCGAGGAACTTCTTCGCGCCGGTCACGAGGTCCTGCTCCTCGCTGAAGCCGAGGACCTGGTCGTCGTTGGGGAGCAGGTAGTCGACGTGCGGGAGCAGCGGTTCGATCTGGTCGAAGGTGCCCAGCTCGCCGGGAGCGAGGAGGTCCACCGAGGTGACCACGTCGTGCTCCTTGGCGTGCGCCAGGATGCGCGCGGCGACGTCGGCGCCGATCAGCTCGGGGCCACCCAGGTGGAGGTGGGTGGCCCCGGCCACGGCGTCCCAGGGCACGTCGTCGAGGCCGTAGGTGATGTTGGCGCCGAGCAGATGGAGCGAGGGACGGTCGCCGTTGGGCCGGATGGGCAGGACGCTCGCTGAGGTCGAGGTGTCGATACGGCGGACGAGCAGCCCGGTGTCGATGCCTGCCCTGTCGAGGAGTTGGACCAGCAGGTCGCCGGTCGGGTCGCTGCCGATCGCACCGGCGGTGCGCACCGAGGCGCCCAGCTTGGCGAGCGTGAGGGCGGTGCCGGCGGCCGTCCCGGCGGCGGTCATCCGGATGTCGTCGACGAGGGTCGCGCCCTGACCCTCGGGTATCTCCTCCACCGGCCGTACCAGTACGTCCAGCACGTGCACGCCCATCGTGACGACCTTCATCGCTCTTCCTCCTGCGCGGGTGCTACGGGGTGGGTGGTGCCGTAGTTGCGGGCTGTCGCGGCCTCGATGACCGCGAGTTGCTGCTGTTCGCCGAGGACGCGGGGTGGTCCGAACGCGGCCGCGTGCTGGTAGACACCGCAGGCCCACTCCAGCAGCAGGGCGTGCTCGACCGCCTTGTCGAGGGTCGGCGCGTGGGTGAGTGCGCCGTGGTTGGCCATCAGGGCGGCGCTGCGGCCCTCCAGCGCGGCGAGCACCGACTCGGCGAGTTCGGGGGTGCCGAAGGTGGCGTACGGCGCGACGCGGACGGTGCCGCCGAGAGCGAGCAACTGGTAGTGGATACAGGGCAGTTCGTCGAGGACGAGGGAGAGCGCGGTGGCCATCGGGGCGTGGGTGTGGACGACCGCGCCGGTGCCGTAGCGCCGGTAGACGCCGAGGTGGAGGTCGAGCTCCGAGGTCGGCTCCAGGGTTCCGGCCACGATCTTCCCGTCCAGGTCGACCACCGTCACCTGGTCCGCGGCGAGTTCGGCGAGCACCGCCCCGGTCGCGGTGATCGCGACCCGCTCCTCCACCCGCACGCTCACGTTCCCGGCCGTACCGATGAGCAGGCCCTCGGCCCCCAGCCGGCGGCAGGCGTCCGCCACGGCGGCCCGCTCCCGTCCGAGCACCGCGCTTGAGTCGGTCATGGGCGGGACCGTAACCTAAACATGAAACAATGTCACGTTCATGTTCGGAGGTTGTTCGTGGGTGAGCCGACCGCGGAGGCCGGCGGGGCCGCTCCCCTGCGCCGTACCCCCCAACAGGCGCGCAGCAAGGCGCGCTTGGTGCGGGTCCTGGAGGCCGCCGAGCGGGTCCTGATCGGTGAAGGGGTCGAGGCGCTGACCACGACCCGCGTCGCCGCGGAGGCGAAGGTGTCGGTCGGCTCGCTGTATCAGTACCTGCCCGACCGCGACGCGATCATCGAGGCGCTGGCGGCGGGCTACTTCGCGAAACTGGAGGCCGCCATGGACGGCCTCGTGCAGGCCGCGACGGCGGAGCACTGGGAGGACCCGGTGGGCGTGCTGATCGACGCGTTCGCCGGAATCTACCGCACCGAGCACGGCTTCCGGGCCCTGTGGTTCGGCAGCGGCCTGACCGAGCGGACCCGCGCCGCGGACCACGCGCACAAGCGCCGTATGGCCGACGGAATCCGCCGCGTCCTGCTCGCGCTCGACATGACCCTCGACCACGAGACCCTCGCCCGCGCCTGCCATGCCGCGGTCCTCGCGGCCGACGCGCTGGCACAGGAGGCGTTCCGGCGGGACGCCGAGGGGGACGCGGAACTCCTCGACGAGGCCAAGGTCATGCTGCGCGGCTATCTCGTGGACGTGGCCGCACGCCGTCGCCGTTGACCGCGGCCGCGGGGGTGGGGTGGGGCTTTCCCCGTCGGAGACGACGCTGCACCCCAGCGCGACCATGCCGCTGGTGGCGGACGTACTGCCGTGGGCCACGGCGGACGCAGTGGTCACCGTGACCTCCACGGCCCTGCGCACCTGCCTCCACGCCCGCTTCACCTTCGCCACCGGGCGGCGCGCGGGACGGCGGGAGCACTGGCAGTCCCCCGGTGCAGTACACGGTCCCCGGCCCGCTGCGCTCCCCCGCGCCGGCCTGAACTCCCGTGGGTGTCCGCCTAGAGAAAACTGACGTTCTGGGCCAGGGCGATTCGGCCGGAGTAGTTGATGGTGTTGGTGGCCGAGCGCATGTACGCGCGCCAGGCGTCGGAGCCCGACTCGCGGCCGCCGCCCGTCTCCTTCTCCCCGCCGAACGCGCCGCCGATCTCGGCGCCGGAGGTGCCGATGTTGACGTTGGCGATGCCGCAGTCGGAGCCCTCGGCGGAGAGGAAGAGCTCTGCTTCCTGCTGGTCGCGGGTGAAGATGCTGGAGGACAGGCCCTGCGGGACGTCGTTGTGCAGGGCGATGGCCTCCTCCAGCGTGTCGTAGGTCAGGACGTAGAGGATCGGCGCGAAGGTCTCCTCCCGTACGACGTCGGACTGTTCGTCGACACGGACGACGACCGGTTCGACGTAGGCGGCCCGGGGCGCGGCTTCGGCCAGCCGGCGCCCACCACCGGCCAGGATCTTGCCGCCCCGGGCCTGGGCCCGGGTGACGGCGTCCTGCATGCCGTCGAGGGCCTTGGTGGAGATGAGCGGTCCGACGAGGGTGTTCTCGTCGAAGGGGTCACCGATGGGGAGCTTGGCGTAGGCGGCCGTGAGTCGTGCGACGAGCGTGTCGGCGATGTCTCGGTGCACGATCAGGCGGCGCAACGTCGTGCAGCGCTGGCCCGCGGTGCCGGCCGCGGCGAAGACGATGCCCTGCACGGCGAGGTCGAGGTCGGCGGAGGGCGCGACGACGGCGGCGTTGTTGCCGCCGAGCTCCAGCAGGCTGCGGCCGAAGCGGGCCGCGACGCGGGGGCCGACCTCGCGGCCCATGCGGGTGGAGCCGGTGGCGCTGATGAGGGCGACGCGCGGGTCGTCCACGAGCTGTTCGCCGACGGCGCGGTCGCCGAGCAGAAGGCGGTGTACGTCCGCGGGCGCGCCGGTGTCTTCGGCGGCCTGGGCCAGCAGCCGGTCGCAGGCGAGGGAGATCAGCGGGGTGAGCTCGGACGGCTTCCAGATCACTGTGTCACCGCAGGCCAGCGCCACGGCGGTGTTCCAGGACCAGACGGCGGCCGGGAAGTTGAACGCGGAGATCACGCCGACGACGCCCAGCGGGTGCCAGGTCTCGGCCAGGCGGTGGCCGGGGCGCTCGGAGGCGATGGTGCGGCCGTAGAGCTGGCGGGAGAGGCCGACGGCGAAGTCGCAGATGTCGATCATCTCCTGGACCTCACCGAGCGCCTCGGAGCGGATCTTGCCGGCTTCGACGGTGATGAGGTCCGCCAGGTCGCTCTTGTGGTCGCGCAGCAACTCGCCCAGTCGGCGCACCAGTTCACCGCGGCGCGGGGCCGGGGTGGTGCGCCAGGTGAGGAAGGCCCCGCGGGTGGCGTGGACGGCCTCCTCGGTGTCGGCGGCGGTGGCGGCCGTGAGGCCGAAGAGGTCCTCTCCGGTGATCGGCGTACGTGCCTGGAAGTCGGCGCCTTCCGGGACGGTGACGCCGATGCGCTCCAGGCTCGTACGGGCGCGGGCGCGCAGGTCGTCCGTGCTGGGGAGGACGGTGCTGGTCATGGTGCTTCCTTCGGTTCGGCAAGCGGGAAAGGGCGGTCGGCTGAGCGGGCCGTCGAGTTGCAGCTCCCCGCTCGACGGCCCTTTCGATCGGGGGCGCACCGCACGGGCTTCGGCAGGTTCACACCACGTGCGCTTCGGGGCGGAATTCGGCCCCCGAACGGAAGCGGTCGGCGCTGAGCGGGGAGATGTCGACGAAGGGTGCGCGGTCGAGGTGGAGGTCGCGCAGGATCTCGCCGACGGCTGGGGCCTGGAGGAATCCGTGGCCCGAAAACCCGGTGGCGTAGAGGAAGTTGACGAGTTCGCCGGAGCGGCCGATGAGGGCGTTGTGGTCGGGGGTGACCTCGTAGAGGCCGGCCCAGCCGCCGACGGTCCTCATGTCGGCCAGTTCGGGGGCCCGCCTGCGTACGGCGTCCCGGAACAGTGCGAGCCACTCCGGGGTCCAGGTGGTGTCGAAGCCGTCGGGCTGGCGGGGGTCGGCGAGGCCGAACAGCAGGCCGTCGTCACTGTTGTGGAAGTAGGCCGACGAGGTGAAGTCGATGGTGAAGGGGATGCGGGGCGCCGGGGGCACGAGCGGTTCGGTGAAGGCGAGTTGGCGGCGTACCGGCCGGACCGGCAGGTCGATGCCGACCATGTCGCCGATCAGGCCCGACCAGGCGCCCGCCGCACAGATCACGGTGTTGCAGTCGATGCTGCCGTGGTCGGTGTGGACGGCGGTGACGCGGTCGCCTGCGGTGTCGATGCCGGTCACGGTGGTGTGGGTGGCGAAGGTGGCGCCGGCCCGGGCGGCGGCGTCCGCATATCCCTTCACGACCAGTACGGGGCGGGCGTGGCCGTCGGCGGGCGAGTGGGCGGCGGCCACGAGTCCGTCGGTGCTGACGTACGGGCAGAGGCGGCGGGCCTCGTCCGGGGTGATCATGCGGGTGGGGACGCCGAGGGCGTTCTGGGTCCTGACGCCGGCCTCGAAGTCCGCGGCCTGCCGGTCGGTGGTGAGCAGGAAGAGGTAGCCGACGGTGTCCAGGCGGATGTCGGCGCCGGGGCGGTGCGGGAAGTCCTCGTAGGCGCGCAGGCTCCGGCTGCCCAGCTCGATGTTGAGCGGGTCGGAGAACTGGGCGCGTACGCCGCCGATCGGTTTGCCCGAGCTGCCGCATGCCAGGTCGCCGCGCTCGACGACGACGATGTCGGTCACCCCCGCTTCGGTGAGGTGGAACGCGGCACTGGCACCCATCACGCCCCCGCCGATGATCACGACGTCTGCGGTCGGCGGCACGGAGCGGAAGGCGGATGAGGAGGACAAGGGGCCGTCCCTTCCGGAGGCCGCACCGGGCCGAGGGGGCTGGGCTTTCTGCCCGTCATCGTGACGCAACCCGACCTTTGACGTCCATGAACAGTTACTGCGCCCGATCTATTAGTGTTCCCATATGGACTGGACGAGCTCCCAGCTGCGTTCGCTCGTGGAGCTGACCAGGCGCGGAACCATCACCGCGGTGGCCCGGGCGCTGGGGTACACGCCCGGCGGGGTGTCGCAGCAGATCGCCGCGCTGGAGAAGGCCACGGGCATGGAGCTGCTGCAGCGGGTGGGGCGGCGGGTGGAGCTGACCGACGCCGGGATGACGCTGGCCCGGCATGCCGAGCGGATCCTGTCCACGGAGGCCGAGGCGGTCGAGGCGCTGGAGCGGAGCCGGGGCGAGGTCTGTGGGGTGCTGGTGGTGGGGCTGTTCGCCACGGCCGCCGCCGAGATCCTGCCGCCGGCGCTGCAGCGGGTGCGCGAGGCGCATCCCGGGCTCGCGGTGCACAGCCGCGACATGGACGTGGACGAGGTATACGACGCCGTCGCCTCCGGTGCGGTGGACCTGGCGCTCGGCCTGGACTATCCGGACGTGCCCATTCCGCGTGATCCGGCGCTGCGGGTGATGCAGCTGGACCGGGAGCGGTTCTCCCTCGCGGTGCCCACCGGGTGGCTGGAGGGCCGCGAGGAAGTCGCCCTCGCCGACACGCAGGACCTGGGCTGGATCCTGCCCTCCCCCGACAGCTACTACGGCCGCGCCGTGCGCACCGTCTGCCGGCGGGCCGGCATCGAACCCGACGTCCGGCACGAGGTGACCGACACCGCGGCCACGCTGGCGCTGGTCGAGGCGGGCATCGGGATCAGCACGGTGACGGAGCTGATGCTCAGGCTGCGCGCCTCCCGCTTCGACGTGGTGCGGCTGCGCGAGAGGGTCGAGCGGCACATCGTCGTGGTGTTCCGCTCCGCCGCCGAACACCGGCCGACGGTGGCCGCACTGGTCGACGTGCTGCGGGCGGTGGCCGGTACGCGGCGCGATGCGACGACGTAGCAGGCACTCGCCTGCCCCGCACCACCGGGAGAGACGGGTCCTCTGACGGCTGGTGACCCGGCGGGCCCGGGACAGGCCCGCCGCCCGGTCGCTCAGTCCGCTGTCGCGGGCGGTGGAGCAGGACGAGGTCCTTCTTCAGCAGCCGGCCGGCCCTTGTGGCCGCCGCTGTCCGGCCCACATCGTGGAAGGAACGGGTCGTGGATGACCGGTGAGCAAGGAGGGTTTCCAGCTGTGATCACCGTTCTGGAGGGCGCGCCGCCCATGGAGGCGGCCATCGGCGCACTGCGTGCGAGCCTGCTCGGTGGACTCGCCCCGGAGGCCGGTCCGCCGCGTTCGGCCGTCCCGGTGCCGCGGGGCGAGCTCCTGCTCATGCCCGCCCACTGGGGCTCCTACGCCGGAGTCAAGGTGGTGACCGTGGCACCGGACAACCCGGCGCGGGAACTGCCGCGGATCCAGGGCAACTACCTGCTGCTGGACGGCGAGACCCTCACCCCGCTGGCCCTGCTGGACGGGATCGCACTCACCAGCGTACGCACGGCGGCGGTGTCCGCCGTCGCCGCCGACGTGCTCGCCGAGCCGGGCGCGAGCCGACTGGTGCTGTTCGGGACGGGGCCGCAGGCACGGTCGCATGTCGAGGCCCTGCGGTGCGTCCGGCCGATCCGGGACGTCGTGATCGTCGGCCGCGACGCCGAGCGCACCCGCGCGTTCGCCGATGGCATCAAGGCGCGCGTCGGCAGTGCGGACGACGTGGCGGACGCGGACGTCGTGGCCTGCTGCACCACGGCGCGCACACCGCTGTTCGACGGCTCGCTGCTGCCGCCGCACGCGACCGTGGTGGCCGTCGGATCGCACGAGCCGGACGCCCGGGAGGTCGACGAGACGGCTGTCGGGCGTTCGACGGTGGTGGTGGAAGCGGTTTCGGCGGCGCTGCGTGAGGCGGGCGACATCGTGCTGGCCGTGCAGGCAGGCACGCTCGATCCCGGCACGCTGGTCGGCCTCGCCGATCTCGTGCGGGGCAGTGCCCAACTCCCCTCCGATCGCCCGCGGTTGTTCAAGAGCGTGGGCATGGCCTGGCAGGACCTGGTGGTCGCCGCAGCCCACTTCGAGGCGGGTCGGGCATGACGGCGACGGTCCGCGGGGGACTGCGGCCAGGTCACCGGTGACACCGGGCGCCGGGTGTCGACGACATCGCGCTCGTGATCGGGCTCCCATGGCGCTGACCGAGAGCGACGCGCCGTCGTCCAGGACGAGTTGGGCGATCGCACGGCGGCCCTCGGCACACCCGAGCACCTCGGCGCCACGGCGTACGACAGACTCGGCGTCACCGGCGACGGGGGGGCCGTGGCGGCCGCCCGGCGCTTCACGGCGCTCGGCGCCACCGTTGTCGCCGTGCCACCTCGCACGGCCACCGTTTCGTCGCCTGCGGGGTGCGGTGCTGAACTCACCGTGGGCTGCAGGGTGGTTGGTGCCCGCCGCACTGCGGGACGTCATCGACGACGCGACGGCGCACGAGATCAGGGCGAGCCTCCTCGTGGAGACCGCCGGCCTGCCCTCGTCGCCGGCGGCGGCCGGACGTCA
This sequence comes from Streptomyces sp. NPDC051172, assembly GCF_040682555.1. Lineage (NCBI taxonomy): Bacteria > Bacillati > Actinomycetota > Actinomycetes > Kitasatosporales > Streptomycetaceae > Streptomyces > Streptomyces sp. NPDC051172. Next base: position 66,898 of record NZ_JBFBBE010000019.1, on the reverse strand, counting down.
CCCCCGCAGGCCGCGGGCCACACCCTGGCTCACTACAGGGCGTACACCTGCCCGGTCTGCGCGCCCTCGACGGACCGGACGTACGCCTGCGTGACGTCGGCGAGATCGACCGGTGGCATGCCCGGGAAGTAGTCGCCGTACTTGGCGAGGCTCTCGGTGAAGACCGTCGGGCTGATCGCGTTGATGCGCTGCGGGGCGATCTCGATGGCGGCGGCGCGGACGAACGCCTCCAGCGCCCCGTTGGCCATGGAGGCCGCGCTGCCCGTGGGGATGGGCTCGCGGGCCAGCACGCCGGTGATGAGGGTGAAGGAGCCGCGCTCGGCGATCCGCGGGATGCCCTGGCGCACCAGGTCGATCTGGGTGAGCACCTTGCCGTGGAAGGCGGCCAGATAGTCCTCGGGGGTCAGCTCGGTGACCGGCTTGTACGGCACGTGTCCGGCGGCGCTGACCACGGCGTCCACCCGGCCGGCACAGTCGTAGACGTCCGCGACCTGCGCGGGGTCGGTGATGTCGTGGCGCAGATCGCCGCCGCTGCGTCCCACGGTGAGGACTTCGTGGCCGCGGGTGTCGAGTGTCTTGTGGAGGGCCGCGCCGAGCGTGCCGGTGGCGCCGATGAGCAGAATCTTCATGGCTGCGACGCTAGGCCCGGCCCCCGGCGGGAGGGAAATACCTTCTGGGGAGCACTTATGCTTCATAGTTATGAATGTGGAGCTACGGCATCTGCGGGCGCTCACCGCGATCGGTGACGAGGGCACCATCACCGGTGCGGCGGCCGTGCTCCACATCAGCCAGCCCGCGCTCTCACGCACCCTGGAACAGCTGGAGAGCCGGGTCGGCGTGCGGCTGGTGGAACGTACCACCCGCACCCTTTCCCTCACGGATGCCGGTCAACAGCTGTACGACAGAGCTCACTTGATCCTTCGTCAGCTGGACGACGCGCTGATGGAGGCCGCGGCCGGGGTGCGGCCGCTGCGGATCGGTTTCGCCTGGGCGGCGCTCGGCGACCTGACCGTGCCACTGCTGCGCACCTGGCGGGAGGCGCATCCCGGGACCCCGGTGCAGGTCTACCGGCGCGACGATCCGGAGGTGGCGCTGCGCCGCGGAGAGATCGACGCGGCGCTGGTGCGCACCGCCCCCGCGCCCGGCGCCGGCCTTGAGGTCCGGTCGCTGTACCGGGAGCGGCGCATGGCCGCCGTACCCGACAGCGATCCGCTGGCCACTCGTCCGTCGGTGCGGCTGACCGATCTCGCCGACCGGCCGGTGGTGCTGTGCGCCACCGCCGCGACCACCGCCGAGCTGTGGCCCGAGGGGCGACGACCTCGCACGTTCGAGGTGGCCAACGTCGACGAATGGCTCACCGTGATCGCCACCGGGGAGGCGGTCGGCGTCACCGCGGAGGCCACCAAGCAGAGCCATCCGCACCCGGGGGTCCGCTATCTGCCCCTGGCGGACGTACCGCCCGTGACGGTCCGCATGGCCTGGCCGCGCACTCCCACGCACCCTGCCACGCTCGCCTTTCTCGGGCATCTCCAGTCCGTGACTTCCGCGCATCTGCAGGCCTGACCTGCGCGGACGTCCGGCTCGCGAAGATCGGGGTACCTGGGTCGTATGTGGCGGCGACCGCAAGCCTCCGGTATACATGACCTGTACATGACCAGCATGTCGTGCGATGTTTGCCCATCGGGGTCCGGCGTTCGTCTGGGCTTCACGCAGTACCGGCCTGGGGCTCCTATCGTTGCGGCGCCGCCTCCCCCCGCACGTGCCCGTCACTTCTGTCCGGAGGACAGTCATGACCGCCGTAAAGGCTTCCAAGCGCACCAGTCGCCCCCTCACCGCACTCGCCGGGGCCGTCGCCCTCACCGCCACGTCGGTCGGCGTGTGGGCCGCAACGACCTCAGCCGCTCAGGCAGCCGCTCTCCCCACCCCCGACCACGTGGTGGTCGTGGTGATGGAGAACCACGCCTACTCGCAGGTGATCGGAAGCTCCAGCGCGCCCTACATCAACAACACCCTCAAGGCGGGTGGCGCCAACCTCACCCAGTCCTACGGCCTCACCCACCCCAGTGAGCCGAACTACTACATGCTCTTCTCGGGCTCCAACCAGGGCCGCACCGACGACAGTTGTGTGAGCGTCGGGTCCATCTCCGCGCCGAACCTCGCCTCCGAGCTGATCGCCGCGGGCAAGACCTGGAAGAGCTACAACGAGTCGCTGCCCAGCCAGGGTTCGACGACCTGCAGCAGCGGCAACTACGCGCAGAAGCACAACCCGTGGTTCGGCTTCTCCAACGTGCCGACGAACACCGCGATGACCTTCGCGCAGTTCCCGACCGACTACACGACCCTGCCGAACGTCTCCTTCGTCGTACCGAACCTGTGCAGCGACATGCACGACTGCTCGGTCTCCACGGGCGACACCTGGATCAAGAACAACCTGGGTGCGTACGCCACCTGGGCCCAGACGCACAACAGCATCCTCGCCGTCACCTTCGACGAGGACAACAAGCTCTCCGGCAACCGCATCCCGACCCTCTTCTACGGGCAGCACGTCGCCCCCGGCAGCTCCGACTCGACCACGTACAACCACTACAACGTGCTGCGCACCGTGGAGGACCTGGCCGGTCTGAGCGCCCACGCGGGCAACGCCGCCTCGGCGTCCGACATCTCCGGCATCTGGAACTGACGCCCGTGTATCTCGCGGACTCCCGCAGCACCAAGGCCGCCGCCGCCCCGGACACCCGACCGGGGCGGCGGCCGGCCGCCGTCCCCGGCACCGTGCTGGCTCTGGGTGCGGTCAGCCTGATCACCGACGTCTCCTCGGAGATGGTCACCGCCGTGCTGCCGCTCTACGTGGTCGCCGGCCTCGGCCTGTCCCCGCTCGGCTTCGGCCTCCTCGACGGCATCAACAACGGCGTGGGCGCGCTGGTCCGGCTGGCCGGCGGTCATCTCGCCGACCGCGGCGGCCGCCGGCACAAGGTCGTGGCGGGCCTCGGCTACGGCCTGTCGGCGCTGTGCAAGCCGCTGCTGCTGCTCGCCCACACGCTTCCCGTACTCAGTGCCGTGCTCGCGGTCGACCGCACCGGCAAGGGGCTGCGCACCGCCCCACGGGACGCGATGATCTCGCTGGCCACCGAACCCGAGCGCCGGGGGCGGGCGTTCGGGGTGCACCGCGCGATGGACACCACCGGCGCACTGCTCGGCCCGCTGGTCGCATTCGCCGTGCTGCGGGCCACCGTCGACGGCTACGACGCGGTCTTCACCGTCAGCGGCTGCATCGCCGTGCTCGGGGTCCTGGTCCTTGTGCTCTTCGTACCCCGCCGCATCACGCCTGCCGGTGCCGTGCAACCGCCCGAACCGGCCCGGCCCGCCCTGCGCGACTCACTGGGCCTGCTGCGCCGCCCGGAGCTGCGCCGGCTCACCGCGTGCGCGGCCCTGCTGGGTCTCACCACCGTCAGCGACTCCTTCCTGTATCTGCTGCTGCAGCGGGAGGGGGACCTGTCCGCCGACCTGTTCCCGCTGCTGCCCCTGGGCACCGCTGCCGTCTTCCTGCTGCTCGCCGTCCCGCTCGGCGCACTCGCCGACCGGCTCGACCGGCGACGGCTCTTCCTGGCCGGTCACGGCGTCCTGCTGCTCGGCTACGGCCTGGTGCTCTCCCCCTGGCACGGCGTACCCGCCGTGGTCGCCGTCCTCGTACTGCACGGCACCTTCTACGCGGCCACCGACGGAGTCCTCGCGGCCGCCACCGCCTCAGCCGTGCCTGCCCGGCACCAGGGCGCCGGGCAGGCACTGGTGGGCACCGGCCAGGCGCTGTCCCGGTTCGCCTGCTCGCTCGCCTTCGGCGCGGCCTGGAGCCTGTGGGGCGGTCGCACCGCGCTCGCCGTCACCGCCGCCGCGCTGGCCGTCAGCGCCGTGGCGGCCTCGTTCGTACTCCGCCCCGCCGCCGACGTGCCCCCCGCCGAGGTGTCCGCATGACCCGAACCACCCGTCTGGTGATCCTGCTGGCCGCCGTCCTGCTGCTCGGCGGCGTCGGCACCGGGGCGGTGCTCTACGCCGCCCACCGCTCGGGCATGCGCGACGAGCAGCAGGCGAACGGCCCGACCGTGCGCACGGGTACCGTCTCCCTCCGGCCGACGGCCGGGCGTCGGCTGCTGGTGCGCAACCTGGCCTGGGGCCCGCACCGCGACGAGATCGCCACCGTGCCCGCCGACGATCCGCAGGGGCCGCGCACCGCCTCGGGCGTCAAGTGCCTGCGCTTCCACGCGGCGGCAGGTACCGGCATCTGCCTGCAGGCCGTGCACGGCACGCTCAGGGACACCTACCGGGCGGTGGTCCTCGACGCGCACCTGCGCGAGCGGCACCGCTTCCCGGCCGCGGGCATCCCCACCCGGGCCCGCGTCTCGCCCTCCGGCCACATGGTGGCCTGGACGGTCTTCGTCAGCGGAGACTCCTACGCCGGTACGAACTTCTCCACCCGCACGGCCATCGTCGACACCCGCACCTGGAAGACCGACGACAACCTGGAGACCTTCCGCATCATCGAGGACGGCCGGACCTACCGCGCCGCCGACACCAACGTCTGGGGCGTCACCTTCGCCGACGACAACCGCTTCTACGCCACGCTGGCGACCGGCGGCAAGACCTACCTCGTACGAGGAGACGTCGCGGCACGCACCCTCACCACCGTGCACCGCAACGTCGAATGCCCCTCCCTCTCCCCCGACGGCACCCGCATCGCCTACAAGAAGCGCGTCGAGGGAGCCTCTCCCGACGCCCCTTGGCGGCTGTACGTCCTCAATCTGCGCACCATGAAGGAGACCGCGACCGCCGAGCAGCGCAACATCGACGACCAGGCCCTGTGGTCCGACGACTCCACCCTCGTCTACGCCCTCCCCGGCGACTACGGCTCCGACCTGTGGACCGTCCCGTCCGACGGCACCGGCACGGCCCGCCGGCTGATGACCTCGGCCGTGGCCCCCGCCTACCTGGGCTGACGGGCCCTCACAGGTCCCAAGGCGCACGCCCTCCCGGTCGTCGAGGTCTCGCTCCACCCGTTCGCGGGCCAGGTCGGGGACCGTGCCGCGGTGCGGCGACCACAGCAGAGTTGAACATGTTCAATTCATGGGTGATGATACGTACGTGTGGCCATCGGGGGCGCCGGAGAGAGGACCACGGTCATGACGAGCTCGCTTCTCACGCCACGAGGCCGTTCTCGCGCCGGCACAGCGGGCGGTGGAACGGCGGAGGGCAGCGCCGCGCCGACGCGGATCCTCGACTGGCGGCATCCGCAGGTCACTTCCCTGCTCGAACAGATCGGCGGGGCAGCGGACGCGGGGACGGCCGCGACACCCGACCGCCGGACAGCGGACCTGCGCCGGGCCCACCGGGTCATTGCCGCGGCTGTGCGGCCGGTGTACTCGGTGCAGGACGAGCGGCCCGTGTCCGAGGTGCTGCGCCGTGGCCGTGGTTCGTGCAGCCAGCGGCTGGCCGTGCTGGAGGCGGTGGCGCGGGCGTCCGGGGTCGCGACCCGGGTGCGCGGGCTGCTGGTCGACGGGGCCTTCTGGTATCCGCGCTTCCCGCGGCTGCACCGGATCGTCCCGGACCAGGTTCTCCTGGCATGGCCGGAATTCCGCCTCGGCACAGGGGCGTCGACCGTCCACGCCGCCGCTCCCTGGCTGACGGTCTCGGAACTCTTCGGCAGCCTCGACGAGTTGAGCGACGGTCGGGGCGGCGGCTTCACCAACGCCGGAGCGGAGACGCTGTTCGAGGCGCTGTCCAGGACGGCGATCGACTGGGACGGGGTGACGCTCTGCCCGGCCGACGGTGCCGCGTGCGATCTCTCGGCCCATGTCCTTGCGGACCTGGGGCACTTCGACTCGCGCGACGACCTCTTCGCCCGGCACGGCCAGACCCTCTGCCGTACGGCGAGAGTGTTCGCCGAGCCCGTCCTGGGCCGTCGTCGCGCGGCGGGCGCCTGAGGCCGCCGTCAGTGGATCGCTGAGCCCAGGGCGGCCTCGAAGGTCGGGTGCTCGAAGGTGAAGCCCGAGCCGAGGAGGCGTCCCGGCACGACGCGCTGGCTCATCAGGATGCCGTCGGCGAACTCCCCGAGCACCAGCCGCAGGGCGAAGCCGGGCACGGGCAGCACCGTGGGGCGGTGCAGGGCCCTGCCGATGGCGGCGGTGATGTCCCGGTTGGTCGCGGGGTGCGGGGTGGTCATGTTGACCGGACCGCAGACCGATTCGGTGTCGATGAGGTGGCGCAGGGCGCGGACCGTGTCGGGCAGGGAGAGGTAACTCCAGTACTGGCGGCCGCTGCCCAGCCGCCCACCGAGCCCCGCCCGGGCCAGCGGCAGCAGGCGGCCCATCGCACCGCCCCCGCCCGACACGACGATCCCGAATCGGGTGGTGACGACCCGCGTCCCGGCGGACCGGGCGCCGTCGGCGGCGGCTTCCCACTCCTGGCAGACGCCGGCCAGGAAGTCCCGGCCCGGCCCGCCGGACTCGTCCACCACGGTCTGCCCGGTCTCGCCGTAGTAGCCGACGGCGGACCCCGACACGAACACCGGCGGCGGCTTCTCGCAGCCACGGATCGCCTCGGCGAGGGCACCGGTGCCGCGCACCCGGCTCTCGCGGATCACCTTCTTGTACGCGGCGGTCCACCGGCGGTCGCCGACCCCGGCGCCGGCCAGACCGACCACCGCGTCCGCGCCGTCGAGCACCGCCGGATCGACCGCGACCGCGTCCGCCCGCGGGTCCCACCGCGCCTCGGCGCTTCCGTCGGCCCGGGTCTGCGGCTCGCGCCGGACCAGCCGGGTCACACGGTGACCGTCGGCCAGCAGCGACGCGGCGAGCGCACCGCCGATCAACCCTGAGGAACCACTGATGACCACGTGCATGAGAAACCGGCCTCGATCCGGGAGCGAACAACGAAACTATAAGTTTGATTCTTCAAACATACACCTGGCCGGACGCGACGGCGGGGCCAGGACTCCCCGGCGGTCCTGGCCCCGCCCAGGTCCACGTGTCTCCCTCGCGCCGATCACCAGGATGCGCAGAGGGCAGCGAGGCTGTCGTCGGCGGACGGTCCACACTTGCGCCAACTCCCTCCCGGCCCGACATCCGGCGCCCGATAACCTGGTCCGGTGCGCGGGCAGCGCCACCAGGGCTCGCGGTATATCGATTCCGATCAGGGTGACCGGGTCCGTCCGGCGGACCTGTCATGGGACCGTGAGGAGCTGTTGGTGTGGATGCCCGCCGGCAGATCCACGGTCCGCGAGACCGACTCGTGCAACACGGCCGTGGTCAACCACACGGCTCGGACGGCACTTTCGCGCGTCCGGCCGCTGCTCAGAGCCCGAGGAACTCGGACAGCCCGCCCAGCAGCCGGTCGACGTCCTCCGTGCTGTTGTAGGGCGCGAGGCCCATGCGGAGGCCGCCGGTGTCGCCGAGGCCGAGCCGGCGGGAGGCCTCGATGGCGTAGAAGGTTCCCGAGGGGGCGTGGACGCCGCGCTCGGCGAGGAAGCGGTAGGCGTCCGCGGTGGAGCGGCCCTCGAACGTCAGCAGCAGGGTGGGGGTACGGTCGGCCGCCCGGGAGAGGACCGTGATGCCTTCGAGCGAGGACAGTCCCTTGTCGATCTGTGTGCGCAGGCCGTGTTCGTGTGCCTCGAGCGCCGCGAACCCGGCGGCCAGGCGCTGTCGGCGGGTTCCCGTGGCGCTCGGGTCGAGGCGGGTGAGGAAGTCGACAGCGGCGGTGGTGCCCGCGAGGAACTCATAGGGCAGCGTGCCCAGTTCGAAGCGTTCGGGGACCGCGTCGGTGGAGGGCAGGAGCTTGTCCGGCCACAGGGTCTCCAGCAACTCCGGCCGGGCGGCGAGGACTCCGTGGTGCGGGCCCAGGAACTTGTACGGGGAGCAGACGAAGAAGTCCGCGCCGAGCGCCTCCAGGTCGACCAGCGTGTGGGCGGCGTAGTGGACGCCGTCGACGTAACTGAGCGCTCCCGCCTCGTGCGCCAGGCGGGAGATCTCGGCGATCGCGGGACGGGTGCCGATCAGGTTGGAGGCGGCGGTGACGGCGACCAGCCGGGTGCGTCCGGTGAGGACGGCGCGGATGTCGTCAGGGGTCAGCTCCCCGGTGGCGGGGTCGAAGTCGGCCCAGCGTACGGTGGCGCCGGCCGCCGCGGCGGCCTGGGCCCAGGGGCGGATGTTGGCGTCGTGGTCGAGGCGGGTGACGACCACCTCGTCCCCGGGCTGCCAGGTCTTGGCGAGGGTGCGGGAGAACTCGTAGGTGAGCTGGGTGGCACTGCGGCCGAAGACGATCCCCGACGGATCCGCTCCGAGCAGGTCGGCCATGGCCCGGCGGGCTCCGACGACGATGGTGTCGGCGTTGCGCTCCCCCTGCGCCACCTGGCCCCGGTTCGACAGGGGGTTGGACAGGGCGTCCGCGATGGCCTGGATGACGGGTTGCGGGGTCTGGGTGCCGCCCGGGCCGTCGAAGTGCGCCGTCCCGGCCGCCAGGGCGGGGAACCGGGAGCGGATGGCGGTGATGTCGTACGTCACGAGAGCTCCTGTTGAGTGCCGGGCCGGGGCAAAGATCCTCCGCGATCGCGGGCGGGCGTGGCAACAGGCAGTGTCAGCCGCCCGCGCGCAGGACGCGGGAGAGACCCAGCGCCGCCGTCCGTACGGCGGGAGCCGGCTGGGCCGGGCTGAAGCGGGCGCGGGGCACGGCCACCGAGAGGGCGGCGACCGTGGTGCCGCCGGCGAACACGGGGCGGCGATGCAGCTGACGCCCGGGGCGGCCTCCTGCTCCTCGTAGGCGAGGCCGGACACCTGGGTCTTCTCCAGGGCCGTGCGCCGGGTCGGTGACGAGTGGGGCGTGAGGCTGGGCAGGGGACGGGACAGCACCCCCTCGGTCAGTTCGGGGCCGGAGAAGGCCGGCAGGGCCTTGCCGACCGCGGTGCAGCTCAGCGGCAGGCCGCCGCCGATGCGGGAGGGCAGCTGGAGGGCCTCGTGGCCGTGGATGCGTTCGAGGTGGACGACGTCCATGCCCTCGCGCACGCCGAGATGGACGGTCTCGCGGGTGGCCTCGAACAGGTCCTGGAGAAAGGGCAGGGCCGTCTCGCGCAGGTCCAGCCGGTGCGGCACCAGCGAGCCCAGCTCGAAGAGCTTCGCGCCGAGCCGGTAATGGGGCCCGTCCGCTCCAGCCAGCCCGGCCGGACGAGGTCGGCCGCCAGCCGGTGCACGGTGGGCTTGGGCAGCCTCGCCCGCTCGGAGAGTCCCGAAAGACGGAACGAACCGCCGTCGGGACTGAAGCATCCCAGGATGACCGCCGCCTTCTCAGCATGCTGCCGCCATTGTCGTTCCGTGTCACGGAACAGATTTCGTCCCTGCCTGCGGGCGGTGTCCATACCGGAGTCGTCCCACCGCTCCCCTGGAGGTATCGCATGCCGTCCGCCCGACCTGCCGTGGTCAAGGCCACCGACCTACTGGCGGAGGCCGCCCCTACCGGGGCCGCCTGTCCGCCGGTGCGTGACCTGTTCGACGACGGCGACGTCGCGGCCGCCTGCGCCGTGCAGCAGCTGAACGCACGGCGCGGACTGGACGCCGGACGACGGGTCGCCGGCCGCAAGATCGGCCTGACCTCCCCCGCCGCGCAGGCCCAACTCGGCGTGGACCAGACGGACTTCGGCGCCCTCTTCGCGAACATGGCCGTGCGCGACGGCGGCGAGGTGGCCGCCGGGCGGCTGCTGCAGCCCAAGGTGGAGGCCGAGGTCGCGCTGGTGCTCGGCCGGGATCTGCCGGACCGGGCGTGCACCGTCGTGGACCTGCGCACCGTGACGATGACCATGACGTGGGGCGGCGAGACGGTCTCCGAGGGCACTGGCACCGACTGCCTGGGCAGTCCTCTCAACGCGGCGGTCCGGCTGGCCTCGGCGCTCGCCGAGCGGGGCGACCCGCTGCGTGTCGAGGTCGGCCGGCGGGGCTTGGTCGGCGGTCAGGAGGACATGATCACCGATCTGAACTCGCCGATCCGAAAACCCCTGGCCGAGCGAAAGGGGGAAGGCTACGATCCCTCGCGATGACGACTCATTCTGTTGACAGATTGGGGGTCCCGTCCGCGCCAGGTGAGTGCTGATGCTCACCGAGACTGCGAACGGCGATCCCCGCCTTTTCTTCTGGCAGCGCGTGCGCGAGTTCGCCGTGCCGCCCTCCATGATCGAGACTGCGACCGCCCGCCGCCTGGTCGGCGACTGGGCGGGAGCGTGTGCCGCCGCCGGCCTCGATGTCGATCTCAACCTGCGTTCCGTGGCGCGCAGCCATGGCCGGGAGCTCGCAGCCCGAGTACGGGCCGATCTGCGCCGGTTGGCTCCCGACCTGTTGCGCTGGCACATGCCGAGGATCGCTCCCGACGGGTTGCTGCGCCCTGGTCTGACGATCGCACTGTCCCGGTACGACACCGCCGGGCGGGACGGGCCGGGTCCGGTGCACCTGGTGGTGCGGACCCCGCCGGCCTGGGCGGACGCCGGGCAGCGGATCAGCCTCGCGCTGTGGGACGGATCCCACACGGACGCCGCCGCCCGGCGTCATCCGCACCCCCGTCCCAGCCGGCGCTTCCGTCTCGACCTGCACCGCCATCTGTGGGACGCGGGCAGAGCCGATGAGCTGCGGACACGGTCCGGGGCCGATCGGCCGAGCGACGACAACAGCCCTGCAACGGCTTGCGAGTTGCCCGACTCGGTTCCGGACGGTCGGCGCTGCGCCGTCGACCGGTGGGCGGCCGAGGCGGGGATACTGCTCGGCGCCGAAGGGCGGCGCGGGTCCGGCAGTTGCGTGCTCGTGCGGCTCGGGGGCAGGCATCGCCTGGTCCTGGACCTGACCGCGGGCAGCGCCGAGGCCGGGCCGCCCTCGGTGCGACTCGCCGACGCGTCCGGGTACGGCGACGGCTCCGCGCTGCGGGTGCTGCCCGATGCGGCGACCTGGGTCCCGCCCGATCTGGAACTCCTGCGCACCGGTGCGATCACGCCCGAGCGACTGCACCCGCTGGTCGCCACCGCCCTCGTACCGGACCACTCGCCGGCCGGGCCGCCCCCTGCTCTGGAACCGGCAGGGCAGCCGCGTCTCGTGGAGTGCCGTGGAGTTCGGCACCGGATCGGTCTGGTGGACGGGGTGCTGGCCCCGCTGGACCATGACCCGGCCGAGATCCGGCGGGAGGAGCTGCTGGTCGCGCTGACCGGGACTCCGCTGCCCTGCCTGCAGGCGATCGACGAGGCGCACCGTCGTCCGGACTGCCTCACGGGGGTCCGCGAACGCCTGGACCACGGCGACATCGCCGGTGCACTGGCCGTCGTGGAGGGCCTGCTCGGTCCCGATGCGGTGCTGCGCGACGGACCGCTACGGGCCGAGCTGGAGGCTGCCGCGGAGCGGCGGATCACCTACGGCCTGTTCAGGCAGGGCCTGACCGGACCCGCTCGCGGGCCTGCCCGCCATCGCCCCGGGGACCTCTGCCGCACTCCTCGCCACCGCTCCCACCCGCGCCACGCGAATTTCCGCTGACCTCACCCTCGTACATCCGTCTCACTCGGCTCACCCCGACGAAAAGGTGACCACACACATGCCTGCACACACTCCGTTCGCTGCCTCCGTCACTCCTCCCGGCTCCCAACTCGACGTCGCCGACGAGCTGTTGGCCCTGCTGCGCGATGCCACCACCGAACCCCGTCCCGACATGCAGCTCGAGGCCCTGACGCTGGCCGTGGCCGCCGATCTGCCCGTGCTGCTGTGGGGTGAGCCGGGGATCGGCAAGACCGCGGCCCTGACCCGGCTCGCCGAGGCCCTCGACCTGCCGCTGACCACGGTGATCGCCAGCGTGCACGAGCCGTCCGACTTCTCCGGGCTGCCCGTCGTCGGGGACGATCCCGCGGAGCAGGGCGTCCCGATGGCCCCGCCGGACTGGGCGGTGCGCCTGGTGCGGGCCGGGCGGGGACTGCTGTTCCTGGACGAGCTGTCCACCGCGCCGCCCGCGGTGCAGGCGGCACTGCTGCGACTGGTGCTGGAGCGTCGGATCGGCGCCCTCCAGCTGCCGCCCGGGGTGCGGATCGTGGCCGCGGCCAATCCGCGGTCCTCGGCGGCCGACGGCTGGGAGCTGAGCCCGCCGCTGGCCAACCGTTTCGTGCACCTCCAGTGGACCCACGACCACGAGGTCGTCGTACGCGGCCTCGGCGGGACCTGGCCGCGGGCCACACTGCCGCGGCTCTCACCGGAGAAGCTGTCGGAGGCGGTGGACTTCGCCCGCCGTGCGGTGTGCGGGCTGCTCACCGCACGGCCCACACTCGTGCACCGGCTTCCGGGCAACGAAATGGGGCGGGGCGGCGCCTGGCCGTCGCCCCGGAGCTGGGAGATGACGCTGCGGCTGATCGCCTTCGCGACCGCGGCCGGCTCCTCCCGAGACGTGCTCTCCCTGCTGGTGCGGGGCACGGTGGGCGACGGCCCGGGCCTTGAACTGCTGGCGAGTCTGGACCGGATGGACCTGCCGGACCCCGAGGTGCTCCTGGCCGACCCCGCGAACGCGGAGCTGCCCGAGCGGGGTGATCTGCGCCAGGCCGTGCTCGACGGTGTGGTGGCGGCGGTCCGCAGTCGCCCCGAGAAGTCCCGCTGGGACGCGGCCTGGGCACTCCTGGTCCGTGCGCTGGAGACAGAAGCGCCGGACCTGGTGGTCGTGCCGGCTGCCACGCTCGCCACGTTGCGCCGCGAGAACTGGGACGTACCGGCGTCGATCGAGAAGCTCGCCGGAGCGGTGTCCGTGTCCCGGCGGGCGGACCAGGCGGCGGCCCGAGCCGCCCTGACCGCGGAGGCCGCCCGATGAGCCCCGACCAACCCGGGGCACTGGACCTCGACAAGCTCTTCGCGGCCCGGCTGCAGGCCGCCCGTGCCCGCCCCTACCTGGCGACCGCGCTGTTCGCCCTGCACACCGTGGAGTCGCGGCAGGTGCCGACGATGGGCGTCGACCGGCACTGGCGGTGCTATGTCTCGCCGGGGTTCGTGGACCGGATGCCGGTGGAGGACCTGGCGGCCGTATGGGTGCACGAGGTGTCGCATCTGCTGCGCGACCACCACGGGCGCAGTGACCGGGTCGCCCGGGAGCGGGGGCTGACCGGCCCCGGAGAACGGCTGCGGATGAACATCGCCGCGGACTGCGAGATCAACGACGACATCTACGGCGACGGGCTGGTCCGGCCCCGGGGCGCGGTGCGGCCGGCGGCCCTGGGGCTGTCCGAGGGGCAGCTGATGGAGGACTACCTGCGCCAGTTCACGCTCGGCGCGCGGACACAGAGCATGGCCTGGCTGGACTGCGGCAGCGGCGCCGACGGGCTGGCACGGGAGTGGGAGCTGGGTCCGGACGGCGCGCACGGCCTGAGCGCGCAGGAACAGGACGCGGTGCGGTTCCGGGTGGCGGAGGGGCTCAGGGGCCGTCCGGGCAACGCCCCGGAGGGGTGGCGGCGGTGGGCGGAGAAGGCGTTCCATCCGCCGCAGCCGTGGCGGGAGTTGCTGGGCGCGGCGGTCCGTTCCGCGGCCTCCGGGTCGGGCGCGGGCGAGGACTACAGCTACGGCCGGCCCGCGCGGCGCTCGGCGTCGCTGCCCGGAGTCGTACTGCCGAGCCTGCGGCGCAGACCGCCCCGGGTCTCGGTGATCATCGACACGTCCGGGTCGGTCAGTGACGCCGAACTGGGCAGCGCACTCCTGGAGGTCGCCGCGATATCCCGTGCCGTGGGCGGTCGCCGCGACCTGGTGACCGTGGTGCCGTGCGACGCGGCCGCCCGGGTCGCGCACCCGCTGTGCCGGGCCGAGGGCATCCCGCTGATGGGCGGCGGCGGTACGGATCTGCGCACCGGCTTCGCCAAGGCGCTGCGCACGCGGCCGCGTCCCGATGTCGTAGTGGTGCTGACCGACGGTCAGACCCCCTGGCCGGACGCGCGGCCGGCGTGCCGGAGGTGGTGGGTCTGTTTCCCCGGCACGGCGCGAGCTGGGACGAGGAGGATCCCGAGCATGTGCCGGACGCGCCGCCCGCCTGGGCCCGGGTGGTCGACATCGGGTAGGCGGCCCTGTCCGTCGAGATGGAAAGGACCGGATCTACCCTTGCCCGGTGACCAGCTTCGATCCGCCGGACCAGGCGGGCAGCGCACCCCGGCCGCAGTCGCTGATGCTGAGCTTCTTCGGCATTCACGCCCTGGGCCGGGACGTCGCCCTGTCGGCGAGCAGTCTGATCGATGTGTTCGGGCAGGCCGGGATCACCGAGGACGCCGTACGGTCGACGCTGACCCGCATGGTCAAGCGCGGACTGCTGGAACGGCATCGGCGCGGCCGTAAGACGTACTTCGGCCCGACGCCCCGCGCCACCCGCGTGCTGCAGGACGGCCACGACCGGATCTGGTGCACCGGCGCGGTCAACCTCACCTGGGACGGCACCTGGACCCTGGTGGGCTTCTCCCTCCCTGAAGCGTGGCGTCGCGAGCGGCACGACCTGCGTTCCCGGCTGCTGTGGAGCGGTTTCGGCCCGCTGCAGAACGGCCTGTGGGTGGCGCCCGGCACGGTGGACGTGCCCGAGATCGTCGCCGGGCTGGACCTCGATCCGTATCTGCGCGTCTTCCAGGGAGCCACGGCCGTCGCCCCGACCGACGCCCGGACGATCCTGCACACGGCGTTCGACGTGGAGTCCGTCGCCAAGGGATACGAGGCGTTCCTGGCCCGCTGGAGCACGGACGCCGACGAGCCGGCGGACGCCCTCGTGCGGCAGCTGCTGCTGCACACCGACTGGCTGGACCAGGTCCGCCAGGATCCCCATCTGCCGGCCGAGCACCTGCCCGAGGACTGGCCGGCGGCCCGCGCGGAGGAGCGGTTCCACGAGCTGGCGCGCCGCTGCGAGGCGCCGGCCCGTCAGGAGGCCGCGAGCGCTCTGGACCTGATCCGGGTGGCCGTCCCGTAACACCGCCCGGACATCCGGTGGCACCCGCCAGGCGCAGCCACGCCCATCGTTACTGGGCAATCTATTGACCGCCGTCGAAAAACTGCCCTACATTCGTCGCGTTCTCGGCGTCCCCGCATCGCTCGAAGCCGCCCAGCCGCTCAAAGGGGAGCACTCGTGTCCACCGAAACGCGCACCCAAACCAGCACCACCGCCGCCTCGCAACCATCCGGCGGCCTGCCCGTCGGCACCCTGATCGCCGGCTGCTTCGCGGTCTGTCTGGCACAGATCGCCCTGGCCATGCCGGCCACGCTGAACGGGCTCTTCCAGGAGGACCTGCATCCCGTCGGTTCGCAGCTGACCTGGATCTCGGACGCGTTCCTGCTGCCCGTCTCCGTACTGGAGCTGACCTTCGGCGTCCTCGGCGACCTCTTCGGCCGCAAGCGGCTGCTGGTCGGCGGCGGTGCGCTGCTGGTGGTCGGCGAGGCACTCGCCGCCGCCAGCACCGGCATCCACATGCTCTGGGTGGGCCAGGCCATCGCCGGCCTCGGTGCGGCGGCACTGTTCCCGACGTCGCTCGCGATGATCGCCGCGGGCACCCACTCGGCCAAGGACCGTGCCCGCACCATCACGATCTGGGCGGCGGCCCTGTCCAGCGGCGGTTTCGTCGCCCCCGTCCTGGGCGGCATCACCGGCAACTACGGCTCCTGGCGCTGGGCGTTCATCGTCGTGACGGGACTCGCCCTGGTCAGCACCGTGCTCAGCCAGCTGCTCGCGCACAACTCCAGCGCCCCGCAAGGCCGTTCACTCGACCTGGCCGGGCAGATCACCATCGGCATCGGCATGTTCGCCCTGCTCTACGCGGTGATCCAGGGCCCGGCGGACGGCTGGACAGCGACGCCGGTGGTGATCGCGTACGTGGTCGCCGCGGTGTTCATCGGCCTGTTCATCGTGGCCGAAAGCCGGGCCGCCTCCCCCCTGTTGAGGCTGGACCTGTTCAAGAACCGGGCGTTCGCGGTGGCGTCGTTCGTCGCGGTGGTCGGCATGTTCAGCTACCTCGGCACCGCCTACGCGACCAGCATCCGGCTGGGCCCGATCCAGCACCAGAGCCCGCTGCGCGGCTCGTTCGCGTTCATTCTCCTCAACGCCTGGACGCTGCTGCTGATGCCGCTGATCTCCCGGCTGCTGGAGAAGGTCAGCCCGCGCTGGGTGCTCGGCGCCGGTCTCGGGCTGATGGCCACTGGAGACTTCATCGCCGCCACCCTCTCGGTCCACGACCGCGCCCTGACCTCTCTCATCCTCCCCATCGGCCTGGTCGGTGTCGGCTTCGCGCTGACGGTCTCCTCGATCACGTCGACGGCCGTCAACACGGTGGAGGTCCACTACGCGGGCATGGCCAGCGCATCGACCAGCCTGCTGCGCGACTTCGGCTTCACGCTCGGTCCGGCGGTCATCGGCGCGATCGCACTGAGCCGTGCGGCGGACGAGTTCACCTCGAAGCTGGCCTCCTCCCATCTGTCCGCCGAGGTCAAGGCGGCCGCCGGACAGGTGGCGGCGGAGGGCGGACCACTCGCCTCCAACTCCGTACCGCCGTCCTCCCCCCCGGGCGGCGCGGTCCCGCTCGCTCTGGAAGCCCTCGGCAACGGGTACGCCATCGGCTATGTGCTCTGCGGCCTCTCGGCCCTGGCCTGCTGCCTCCTCAGCGTGATCGCGCTGCGCGGGAAGGGCGACACGGACGCGACCGTGGGCATCGCGGAGGAGGAGCCCGCGGCCGCCTGACCATCTGTGGGATCCCTGTGCGAGACGGCGCCGGTCCACCTGACCGGCGCCGCCTCGTCACCGTAGTGTCACAGAAGATCCACACGTGTCACAGCTGACCCACAGGCGAAACCCCCGGTGAGGCAGTCATGTCTCCATGGTCGGGCGCCGGCGAAGGACCGGTCCCGCACCATCCGAACTCGGGGGACTCCATGCAGTACGTGAACGGCATCCGCAAGGCCGCGCCGGCGATCGCCGCCCTTCTGGCCGCACTGTCGGTGACCGCGTGTCAGGCCGACGGCTCCAAGGCGGCGGCCGAAACGTCGTCGAAGGCGCCGAGCAGCGCGCCGTCCGCTTCCACCACCACCCCGGGCACGACGACCCAGGAACCCTCCCACGCGCCCACGTCGAAGGCTCCGACCGCGAAGGCTTCCCCCATATCCGGGTCCGGTTCCACGGGTACGGCCGTGAAGACCTGCGCGGCAACCGCCCTGAAGGTGACGGCGCACCAGGCCGCCGTCCGCCCGGCGGGCACCGGAACCGGAGCGGCGGTGGTCGAGTTCACCAATGTCTCCGCCAAGCCGTGCATCCTGCAGGGCCACCCCACCGTGGCCGGCGCGGGCAACGGCTCCCCCGAGCACAACGCACCGCTGAAGGTGACGCCGTCCGGCTCCGCCACTCCGGTCAAGCTGGCACCGGGCGCCAAGGCCTGGCTGAAGCTGACCTTCGTCCAGGTCCAGGGCGAGGCGGACGGCTACTGCAAGTCCGGCGCGAAGCCGGTCGCCTACCCGACGCTGGTGGTCGGTCTGCCGGGCTCCGGGGCGCACCAGGTCGCACTGGACGACGGCGTCTTCGCGGAGTGCGACAACACGGTGACCGCCACTGCCGTGGCAGCCGCGTAGCCCTGGGCCCACAGGACATTTTCACCATGGACACCGAAGACGTTCTCCTTCTCCTCAATTCGGTCCGCCTGTCCTGATTTATTGGCTGGTCGGTCACGGCATCCGTGACCGGCCGGCCCGCACGACCAGATCACCACGGAGAAGGACCAGACTGTGATACCGAACCCGCCCGGAAACGATCATCTACCGGTGTACGAGAGCCTGCTGCGTGAGCGCGGTGACGTCGTGGCCGAGGCCCGTGTGGCCGCGGAGCAGATGCAGGACCAGGCACCGCAGGCATCGAGCAGCCACGACTGGGATCCGTCGGACTTCGGCCCGCAGTGAGGGAGGAGCCCTGCCGGTGAGGCAAGGGGCGCCTCCTTTTGCGCCACCCCGCCGGAATGTTCGATCACCCGGCCCTCCGCCCCGTAGGCTCAACGTCATTGACCTGCAAGGGGATTGACGGCCGCCGTGCCGAGCACGCGCCGGAGGGGCAGGAACATGACGCACGACGGGCTGATCCGACCGCTGCCGGAGCTGCTGAAGGCGCACGCGTTGGAGGCACCGTCACGTGTGGCGTTCGCCGACGACGTACGCGCCGTCACCTACGCGGAGTTGGAGGAGCGCACCGGACGACTTGCCGCGTACCTCGCCCGGACCGGGCTTCGGCGGGGCGAGCGGGTCGCGATCTGCCTGGGCAACTGTGTCGAGACGGTGGAGAGTGTGCTGGCCGTCGTCAGGGCGGGGGCGGTCGGCGTACCGCTCAATCCCCGGTCCTCCGACGCGGAACTCGCCCATTTCCTGGCGGACAGCGGCGCCTCGGTCCTCGTCACCGACCCCCCGCATCTGGCCCGGCTGCACCGACTGGGCCAAGGACAGCGCCGTACACGCGTCCTGCTGACCGGCCCGGGACCGCTCCCCGAGGACGCCCCGGACGGAACGGTCCTCTTCGACGCCGTCGCCGCCGACCCCTCGTCCGCCGGGCCGCCCCGGGACGACCTCGGCCTCGACGAGCCCGCCTGGATGCTCTACACGTCCGGCACCACGCACCTCCCCAAGGGCGTGCTGTCCACGCAGCGTGCCGCCCTGTGGTCGGCGGCGGCCTGTTACGCCCCGCTCTTCGGGCTCTCCTCCGCGGACCGGCTGCTGTGGCCGCTGCCGCTGTTCCACAGCTTCGGGCACTCCCTTGCCGTCCTGGGAGTGACCGCGGTCGGCGCGAGTGCCAGGATCACCGCCGAACACCTTCCGCCCGACGGCCTGTTACGGGAACTGCGCGCACCGCGCGAAGAGCTGGGCGGCCCCTGCACCGTCCTGGCCGGGGTGCCCGCCACCTACCACCAGCTGCTGGCGTCCGCCCGGCAGGAGACCTCCCCCGCCCCTCCGGGACTGCGGACCTGCATCGTGGCGGGCGCCCCGAGCGCACCCGCCCTGCGCCGGTCGGTGGAGGACCTGCTGGGGGCTCCGCTCCTCGACGCCTACGGCAGCACCGAGACCTGCGGCATGATCGCGGTGAACCGTCCGGACGGGCCACGGGTCGACGGTTCCTGCGGTCCGCCGGTGCCGGGCATGGAGGTGCGCGTCGTCGATCCCGGCTCCGGCAACGATGTCGCGGACGGCGACGAGGGCGAGCTCTGGGTGCGCGGCCCGAGCCTCATGAGCGGCTACCACAACCGGCCGGAGGAGACCGAGGCCGCGCTGCGGGACGGCTGGTACCGCACCGGGGACCTCGGCCGGCGCGTCGCACACGGTCATCTCACCCTCACCGGCCGCGTCAGCGAGCTGATCATCCGCGGTGGGGAGAACATCCACCCCACGGAGATCGAACAGGCCCTGCTGCGCTGCCCCGGCGTGCGGGACGCGGTCGTGGTGGGCGTCCCGCACGACTTCCTCGGCGAGGTCCCGGTGGCCTACGTCGTCCCGGGACCGGAAGGGTTCGACCCGCGGGAGATCCTGGACGCGTGCCGTACTCGGCTGGCCGCGTACAAACTGCCCGTCGAGATCCGCGAGATCGCGGCCGTACCGCGCACGGCGTCCGGCAAGATCGCCCGCCACGCGGTCGTGACGGGATCGGCCCGTCCGGCCCGGTCCTCCCCCACGGCCGCCACGGGAGCCCTGCGACAGCGGCTGCTGTCCCTGCCACCGGAGGGGCGTGAGCGGGCGCTGAGAGAGGCGGTGCTCGCCGAGACTGCCGCGGTCTGCGGCGGCGGGCCGTACGTACGGCTCGACGCCGACGGAACGTTCACCGACCTCGGTCTGACCTCCGTGGGCGCCGTCACGCTCGTCGACCGGCTCGGCGAGGCGACCGGACTGCGGCTGCCCTCGACGCTGGTCTTCGACCATCCCACACCGGCCGCGCTGGCCCGGCACCTGCACGACACCCTCTTCACCCCGGCCACCGCGACTCGGCAGCCCTTCGCTGCAGAGGCGAACACGGACGATCCGGTGGTGATCGTCGCCATGGGCTGCCGCCTGCCCGGCGACGTCGAATCGCCCGAGGACCTGTGGCGCCTGGTGTCGGAGGGCAGGGACGCGACCTCGGGCTTCCCGACCGACCGGGGCTGGGACCTGGCCGCCCTCTACGATCCCGATCCGGAACGGATCGGCACCTCGTACACCCGCCGGGGCGGATTCCTGCACCGGGCCGCGGAGTTCGACGCCGGCCTGTTCGGGATCTCGCCGCGCGAGGCGCTGGCCATGGATCCGCAGCAGCGGCTGCTGCTGGAGACCTCGTGGGAGGTCTGGGAGCGGGCGGGCATCGACCCGGCCACGATCCGCGAGAGCGACACCGGCGTGTTCGTGGGCGTGATGCACGGCGACTACTCGGCCCGCTTCACCACCCACGAACTGGAGGCCCATCTGGGCCTGGGCTCGGCCGGCAGCGTGGCCTCGGGCCGCATCTCGTACGTCTACGGTCTGCGCGGGCCTTCGATCACCGTCGACACCGCGTGCTCCTCCTCGCTGGTGGCTCTGCACTGGGCGGCGCAGGCGCTGCGCTCCGGGGAGTGTTCCCTTGCGCTGGCGGGCGGGGTCACGGTGATGGCGACGCCCAAGCCGTTCACGGCGTTCAGCCGCCAGCGCGGTCTGGCGCCCGACGGCCGCTGCAAGTCGTTCTCGGCCGCGGCGGACGGCACCGCCTGGGCCGAGGGCGCGGGCCTGGTGCTGCTGGAGCGCCTGTCCGACGCCCGCCGCCACGGCCATCCGGTACTGGCCGTGCTGCGCGGCTCCGCGGTCAACTCCGACGGCGCGTCCAACGGGCTGACGGCCCCCAGCGGCCAGGCCCAACAACGGTTGATCACACGGGCATTGGCGGACGCCGGGCTCCGTGCGCAGGACGTGGACGCGGTGGAGGCGCACGGCACGGGCACCACGCTCGGCGACCCCCTGGAGGCGCAGGCGCTGCTGGCCACCTACGGCCAGGGGCGGCCCGGGGACCGGCCGCCGCTGTGGCTCGGCTCGGTCAAGTCGAACCTCGGTCACACCCAGGCGGCCGCGGGAGTGGCCGGAGTCATCAAGATGGTGCAGGCCCTGCACCACGAGGAGCTCCCCCGGACCCTGCACGCGCAGACCCCCACACCGCACGTCGACTGGTCCGCCGGACGGGTGCGGTTGCTGACCGAGGCCCGTCCGTGGCCGGCTCCGGACGCCGGGCCGCGCCGGGCCGGTGTGTCGGCCTTCGGCATCGGCGGCACCAATGCGCATGTGATCCTGGAGGAGCCTCGGCGCTCGGTGCGCTGTGCCGCAAATGAGCGCAGCCCCGCGCCCCTTCAGGGCGCTGCCTGGCTGCTCTCCGGTGCCGACGAAGCAGCCCTGCGGGCCCAGGCCCGTCGACTCGCCGACCACCTGACGGGGCGCCCCGAACTCTCCCCAGCCGACGTCGGCTTCTCCCTTGCCGTGTCCCGGTCGGCGCTCGCCCACCGGGCGATGGTGCCGGCCGACGACCGGGCGCGCATGCTGACCGCCCTGGAGGCGCTCGGCGAGGGCGGTGACGGCCGCGGTTCGATGCGGGCCGTCGCCGACCCGGCCCTGCGTACGGCCTTCCTGTTCACCGGGCAGGGGGCCCAACGCGTCCGGATGGGTGCCGAGTTGCGCACCGCGTTCCCCGTCTTCGCCGCCGCTTTCGACGAGGTCTGCCGGGAACTCGACGGCCGTCTCGAACTTCCGTTGGGTCAGGTGCTGTTGGCGGAGCGCGGGTCGCCCGAGGCCGGCCTGCTCGACCGTACGGACTTCACGCAGGCCGGTCTGTTCGCCTTCGAGGTGGCGCTGTTCCGGCTGCTGGAGTCCTGGGGCGTACGGGGCGACTTCCTGACCGGTCACTCCGTCGGAGAACTGGCAGCGGCCCATGTCGCCGGAGTACTGGAGCTGCCCGATGCGGCCGAACTGGTCGCGGCACGTGGCCGGTTGATGCAGGCCCTGCCCACCGGCGGCGCGATGATGTCCCTGCACGCGACGGAG
Organism: Streptomyces sp. NPDC051172; assembly: GCF_040682555.1. NCBI lineage: Bacteria > Bacillati > Actinomycetota > Actinomycetes > Kitasatosporales > Streptomycetaceae > Streptomyces > Streptomyces sp. NPDC051172. The sequence continues at coordinate 44,861 of NZ_JBFBBE010000019.1, read as the reverse complement.
GAAGAGGTCCTCGCTGCGCTGGAGCACGCCGGGGACCGGGTGGCGATCGCCTCCCTCAACGGGCCGCGCTCGGTGGTGATCTCCGGCGTACGGGAGACGGTGCTCGCCGTCGCGGCCGGGTTCGAGGCGCGCGGCCGCAGAACCGTACGCCTGCGGGTCGCCCACGCCTTCCACTCGCCGCTGGTGGAGCCGATGCTCGACGAGTTCCGCCAGGTCGCCGAGGGACTGGCCTTCCGGCCGCCACGGATACCCGTGGTCTCGGCCGTGACGGGCCGCCCGGCCGAGGCCGTGGAGCTGTGTTCCCCGGAGTACTGGGTACGGCAAGCCCGGCGGCCGGTGCGGTTCGCCGACGCCCTGCACCGGCTCGGGGACAACGGCGTCTCGGTGTTCCTGGAGATAGGCCCCGGGCCCGCGCTCACGGCGGCGGCCGAGGAATGCCTGACCGGCCCGGACGGCGCCGGGCCGGTGTGCGTCACCGCCACCCGCGGCGGCGAACCCGAGCCGCAGACCCTCCTGACCGCGGTGGCCCGCCTGCATGTGCACGGGGCGCAGGTCGACTGGGCCGCGGTGTTCGCGGACAGCGGGGCCCGGCGCGTGGACCTGCCGACGTACGCCTTCCAGCGCCGCCGCTACTGGCTGGACGGCCGGCGCACCCCGGCCCCCGTGGCGGACACCCACGAACACCCGCTGCTGGGCCCGGCGTTCACCGTGCCGGACACGGACCGCACGGTGTTCTCCGGACGGCTTTCCCCGACCACGCACCCATGGCTCGGCGACCATGTGATCGCCGGGGCGGTCCTCGTCCCCGCGACGACGTTCGTGGAACTGGCCGTACAGGCGGGCCACGAGGTCGGCTGCGGCAGCCTCGACGAACTCGTCCTCGTGGCCCCGCTCGCCCTCGCCCCGGACACCGGGGTGCGCGTCCAGCTCGTCGTGGGAAAGCCGGACGAGTCCGGCCGACGGCCGTTCGACGTCTACGCCCGCCCCGACGTGGACGAAGAGCCCGCCTGGACCCGACACGCCACCGGTCTGCTCGGCCCGGCCCCCGGGGAGACTCCGCCGCCGGACCCGGAGCTCGCGGCATGGCCCCCGCAGGGCGCCGTCGAGGTCGACCTCACAGATGCCTACGACGGTCTCGCCGAGGGCGGCCTCGCGTACGGGCAGGCCTTCCGGGGCGTACGGTCGGCGTGGCGGCTCGGGGACGCCCTCTTCGCGGAAGTGCGGCTGCCCGAGGAGGAGTTGACGGCCGCCGACCACTTCGGCATCCACCCGGCGCTGCTCGACGCGGCACTGCACGCACCACTGCTGACAGGCTCCGCGGCCGGGCCTGAGGCCCTGCGGGTCCCCTTCGCATGGACCGGCGTGCGGCTGTATGCGGTGGGGGCGTCGGAGGTACGCGTACGGGTCGTCCCGACCGGAGCCGACGCGCTTTCGTTGACGCTCGCCGACCAGGCGGGCCGCCCGGTGGCGCGTGTGGATTCCCTCGTCACCCGGGAGCCACCCGTCCCGACGGCCGAACTCGACGTGGTGCGGCAGGCCTTGTGGCGCCCCGACTGGACGCCCGTCGAACCGTCCGACGGCGAACGGGACACCACCACACGCTGGGCGCTGCTGGGCCCGGACGAGCTGGACCTGTGCACGTTGCTCCCGGACGTCGTGGACACCGCCGCAGGCGAACCGGACACCCTCGTCGTCACGGCCGTCGGGGCGACGGAGCCGGACCCGCTGCCCGCCGTGCACACGCTGACGGCCAGGGTGCTGCGTGCGCTGCAGGACTGGCAGGACGACCCGCGCACGGCGGGCTCGCGCCTGGTGGTGCTGACGCGCAACGCAACCGCGCCGGACCCGGACCTGGCCGGTGCCGCGGTGTGGGGGCTGGTGCGCACGGCCCAGTCCGAGGTGCCCGGGCGCATCACGCTCGTCGACGTGGACGAACGGCCGGAGTCGCTACGGCTCCTGCCGACGGCCGTGGCCACAGACCAACCCCAACTGTCCATCCACTCCGGCCGGTTGTGCGTGCCGCACCTGCTTCGTGCCACCGGCACCACATCCGCGGACGCCCCTCACTGGCCCGGCACCGTCCTGATCACCGGCGGTACCGGCGCTCTGGGTGCGGAGCTCGCCCGCCATCTCGTCACCTCGTACGGCGTACGGCACCTGCTGCTCATCGGGCGCCAGGGCCCGCAGGCGCCGGGCGCCGCGGAACTGGGCGCCGCGCTGGAGGAGTTGGGCGCCGAGGTGCGGATCGTGGCCTGCGACGCGGCCGACCGTGCCGCGCTCGCCGAGGTGATCGACAGCTGTGCGCCCGTCCTGACCGCCGTGGTGCATGCCGCCGGGGTGCTGGACGACGGGGTGCTGACCGGGCTGACCCCCGAGCGGATGGCAGCGGTGCTGCGGCCGAAGGCGGATGCGGCCTGGCATCTGCACGAGCTGACGCGGGATCTGGATCTGTCGGCGTTCGTCCTGTTCTCCTCGGTGTCCGGTCTGCTGGGCCGCGCGGGCCAGGGCAACTACGCGGCGGCGAACTCCTTCCTGGACGCCCTGGCAGGCCACCGCGCCCGGCTCGGCCTGCCGGCCGTGTCCTTGGCGTGGGGGCCGTGGGAGGCCGCAGAGGGTATGGCCGGGGCTCAGCGGCGGGAAGGTGACGTGCTCCGGCCGCTGTCCACGGCTCAGGGTCTGGCCCTGTTCGACGCGGCGCTCCGCGACGCCGGGCCCGTGCTGGCGCCCGTTCTGCTGGACCGGGCGGGTCTGCGCTCCGCCGAAGAGCCGCTGCCGTCGCTCCTGCAAGGGCTGGTGCGCCCTCGTACGGCTGCTGCCGAGAAGAACCGGTCGCGTCCCGAGCAGGCTTGGGAGCCGGGAGCGTGGCGCCGGCTGCTGGCCGGGCTTCCCGCCGAGCAACGGGAGGGCAGGCTCACGGAGTTGATGAGCGCCGACGTCGCGGCGGTGCTCGGATACCCGGACGCCGACGCGCTCCCGGCCGGCAGGTCCTTCACCGAGCTGGGCTTCGACTCGCTGATGGCGGTGCAGGTCCGCAACCGGCTGAGCATGGCGCTGCGGCTGCGCCTCTCGGCCGCCGTGGTGTTCGAGCATCCGACGGCTCAGGGGCTGGCCCGGCACATCCTCGGCCTGCTGGAGGACGACCTGCCTGCGACGGCGCCCGACGCCGAGAGCGCCGCGGGTCCGCGGCCCGCGCAGACGCTGTCCTCGCTCTACCGGCGGGTCTGCGAGGCCGGTCAGGTGGTCGCCGCGATGCAGATGCTGGTGACGGCGTCCTGGGCGGTTCCGACGTTCGACGCGAGCGAAAGTCGCCGGAACGCGATCCCGCCGGTGCGCCGCGCCACCGGTGCCGGGGCGGACGCGCCGGTGCTCGTGTTCCTCACCGGCACCCACCCGACATTCGGCGGGCCGGGCGGGGAGTTCGCTCGCTTCCACGGTTGCCTTCAAGGGGAGTTGGACGTCCTGGAGTTCCCGCACCCTGGCATCGGCGCAGGCAGCGCGGTGCCGGCCGACCGGGAGACGCTGGCCCTCACCCACGCCGAGTCGGTGCTGCGGCACCTGGGCGGCAGGCCCTTCGTGGTCGTCGGCGTCAGCACCGGGGGCACCGTGGCGCATGCCGTGACCCGGCGGCTCGAAGCGCTGGGGGCCGCTCCCCTCGGGCAGGCGCTGCTGGACACGTACCTCGTCAACGACGGCAACAGCGACAAGGACTGGCTGCTGGCGCTGCCCGCGGTCATCGCACCGCGTCTCGGCGGCACCGAGTTCGCCGGGGACGAGGACGCAGGCGTTGCCGCAATGGGGGCGTACACCCGCATGTTCCTGGGCTGGGACCCGGAACCGGTCGACACCCCCACCCTGCTGGTGCGGGCGACCCGGCCCACGCCGGAGATGGCGGCGAACGCGGGCCCGGACGGATGGCGGACGTCCTGGCCGCTGCCGCACACCGAGGTCGACGTCCCGGGCGACCACTTCTCGTTCATGCAGGAACACGCCCCGACCACCGTGGCGGCCCTGCGCGCATGGCTCGACTCCCTGGGAGAAGCACAGTGACCGTGGCCCAACCCGCCAGTGAACACGGCGCAGTTGAGGAGTTCGACGTGATCGTCGTGGGCGGTGGTCCGGCCGGGTCCACCGTCGCCACCGCCGTCGCCCTGCGCGGTCATCGCGTCCTTCTCCTGGAACAACAGGCGTTCCCCCGCTACCAGATCGGCGAGTCGCTGCTGCCGTCCACCGTGCACGGTGTGTGCCGCATCCTGGGCGTCGAGGACGAGGTCGCGCGGGCGGGCTTCAAGCTGAAGCACGGCGGGACGTTCCGGTGGGGCCGCAACCGGGATCCGTGGCAGTTCTCCTTCGCCCTGTCTCCTCGGCTGGCCGACCCGACCTCGTTCGCCTACCAGGTGGAGCGGTCCCGGTTCGACGCGATCCTGCTGGCGGGCGCCCGCCGGGTCGGCGTCGACGTACGGGAGGACTGCCGCGTCAAAGGTGTGCTCGCCGACGAGGAGCGGGTGCGGGGCGTCAGTTGGAGCGGCCCCGGCGGTGAGCTCCGCGAGGCCCGGGCCCGCTATGTCGTGGACGCGTCCGGCAACGGCAGCCGGATCCACACCGAGGTCGGCGGCAGCCGGACGTACTCCGACTTCTTCCGCAACATCGCGGTGTTCGGCTACTTCGCCGGCGGCAGGCGGCTCGCGAGGCCCAACGATGGCAACATCTTCTGCGCCGCCTTCGACGAGGGCTGGATCTGGTACATCCCGCTCCGCGACGACCTCACCAGTGTGGGGGCGGTGGTGAGCCGGGAGAACGCCGCCGGGATACAGCGGGACCCGGCGGCGGCCTGGCGCGGGCTGATCGGCTCCTGCCCCGAGGTCCGCGACCTCCTCCAGGGGGTTCCACAGGCCACCGAGGTGCCCTACGACCAGGTCCGCGTCCGCAAGGACTGGTCGTACTGGAAGTCCCGGCTGTGGCGGCCCGGCATGGTGCTGGCCGGGGACGCGGCGTGCTTCGTCGATCCGGTGCTCTCCTCCGGCGTGCACCTCGCCACGTACGGTGCCCTGCTCGCGGCCCGCTCCATCAACGCCGGCCTGGCCGGGACGCTGGACGAGGGTCGCCTGTTCGAGGAGTTCGAGGCCCGCTACCGGCACGAGTACGGCCGGTTCTACGAGTTCCTGGTCTCGTTCTACGACATGCATCAGGACGAGCGTTCGTACTTCTGGAAGGCCCGCAAGGTCACCAACGTGGGCGCGACGGAACTGGAGGCGTTCGTGGAACTGGTGGGCGGTCTCGCCTCCGGCGACGCGAGCTTCGACGGGCTCGGGGAGGCGGGCGCCCGGCTGACGGCGGCCTCCTCGGAGCTCGGCACGGCGGTGGGCCGGTTGCCGGACTCCGACGGCCTGCGCAACCCGCTCTTCGAGTCCGCCTCCATCCGTCAGGTGTTCCAGGAGGGTGCCGTCCTGCAGGAACGAGGGGTGTTCGGCGGGCCGTTGGAGGAGGAGACGCCGGTGCGGCCCGGCGGGCTGGTGGCTTCGGAGGACGGGCTCACATGGGTGGATCCTGCTCGGCCACGGCCCTGAGGCTCGCCACCGTCCCCCGGACCGTCGGGTGACGGTACAGCTCCCGCAGCCGCAGGGACGGCAGGCCGCGGGCGCGCAGGGCGGCACCGATACGGACGGCGGACAGGGAGTTGCCGCCGAGTTCGAAGAAGTCGTCGTCCGGGCCCACGGGCACCCCCAGCACGTCGCTCCAGATCTCCGTCAGGCTTGCGGTGAGGTCGTCGGCGGCCGGAGCTCCCGGAGCCGTCTCCCGCTGGGGTGTGCGCAGGACGGCGGGCGCCGGGAGCCGGGCCGCGTCGAGTTTGCCGTTGGCCGTCAGCGGCAGCGCGTCCAGGGCGGTGACGGTGGCAGGAAGCATGTACTCGGGCAGGATGCCGGCGGCCCGCTCGCGGACCCCGGCGGGGTCGCCCCCGGCGGCCAGGGTCACGTAGGCGTCGATCCTGTCGGTGGCGGCGCCTGCGGTCTCGTCACGGCGTACCAGGACGGCCGCGGTGCGCACATCGGGGTCCTCCAGCAGCACGGAGCGGATCTCGTCGAGCTCGATCCTGAAGCCGCGGATCTTCACCTGGCTGTCGATCCGCCCGAGGTGTTCGAGCCGCCCGTCAGGGCGCAGCCGTCCGAGGTCGCCACTGCGGTACATGGTGCCGCCGGTGCACGGATCCGGCACGAACCGCTGTGCGGTCAGCTCCTCCTGGCCCAGGTAGCCGAGCGCCACGCCGGCTCCGCCGACGCATATCTCGCCCGCCACGCCCGGCGGCAGCAGCCGTCCGGCCGGGTCCACCACGTACAGGTGCCAGCCGGGCAGGGCGCGCCCGACGGAGCGGGTGGCGGCGAGCGCCAGTTGCCGGGTGAGGGTCTGCTCGGTGACATGGACGGTGGTCTCCGTGATGCCGAACATGTTCACCATCCGGCAGGACCGTTCCGGGTGCCGGTCGAACCAGGGCAGCAGCATCCGCGTGTCCAGCGGCTCACCGCCGAAGACGACGAGCCGGACGGACACGTCGGTGTGGTCCACGTCGAGGAGCTGGGCGAAGGCGGACGGGGTCTGGCTGAGCACGGTGACCTTCTCGGCGACGAGCAGGTCACGGAAGTGGTCCGGTTCACGGGAGACGAAGTACGGCACCACGACCAGCCGCCCACCGGTCAGCAGGCAGCCCCAGATCTCCCACACGGAGAAGTCGAAGGCACTGGAGTGGAACCAGGTCCACACGTCCGCCTCGGAGAACCCGTACTCCTCGCGGGTCGCGTCGACCAGGGCGATCACATTGCGGTGCGGTACGACGACGCCCTTGGGCCGACCGGTGGAACCGGAGGTGTAGATGACGTAGGCGGCGTCGTGGGCCGAGGGGGGCGTGGGGCTGGTGTCCCCCTCGGCCGACGGCCACCCGGTGCCCGGCGCGTTCAGCAGTTCGTCCGGGGTCACCTGCACGCAGTCCGCCACGGCCGGGAACTGAGAGAGCCGGGTGATCACCAGGCCCAGACCCGCGTCCCGTGCCGTGTGCGCGAGCCGCTCCGCCGGGTAGGCGGGGTCGACGGGCACGTAGGTGGCGCCGGCCGTCAGCACGGCGAGCAGGGTGACGACGAGTTCGGCGGAGCGCTCAAGGCACACGCCCACCCGGTCGCCTGCGCCCACTCCGCGTGCGTGCAGGCCGGACGCCAACCGGGCTGCCCGCTGGTCGAGTTCGCGGTAGGTCAGGCCGGTGTCGCCGTCGGTCACGGCGATGCGGTCCGGTGCCGCCGCCACGATCCGGGCGAGCGCCGCGGGCACGCTCACCTGCCTGGTGGTCAGTGCGCGGGGCGGGCGGCCGAGCGCCGCCGTGCGGGCGCGCTCCGCCTCGTCGAGGAGTTCGACGTCGTCCGGCGGGGTCTGCGGGCGATGCAGAACCTGCTGGTGCACATGCGCGAGGTGCCGTACGAACTGGGCGGCGATCTCCGCGGAGAAGTGACTGCTCAGGTGGTCGCAGCGCAGCCGCAGACCGCCCGAGTCCCGGAGGATCGAGACGGTGAGCGGGAACGGGGGCGCGAGGCAGGGTACGTACTCGGTCTCGCCCTCTGCGGGAAGGGCGGTGGCGTCGAAGAGCAGACCTGTCAGCGCAGGGCCGGCCGCGGAGGAGGGCTTCGACTCGCCCAGCGTGGCGGCCGGTTCGACGGTGAAGCTGCCGCGGTCGGTGCCGATGACCGGCAGGGTGTCGGGATCGTAGCGGTGCAGGGTGACGGCGAGTGCCGTGAGCCAGCTCGCCTCGTCGCCGCCGTCGTCCAGGGCGAGGACATGGGGAGCGGCGGGGCGGTCGTCGCCGAGTCCCCAGGCGGGAGCCGGCGCGGCGGGGGATGTCTCGGGAGCCGGGGGTGCGTCGTGCGGTGCCACGGGCTGCCCGGCTGCCAGCCGGTTGAGGGCCGTACGGTCCCAGCGGCCGCGCGGGGCGACGACGATCAGGTCGTGGAGGCCGTCGGCGTAGCGCAGGAGGACTTGGCGAGGTCCGCGGCTGGGGCGGGCGAGTTCGGTGGCGCGTCGGCGCTCGGCCAGGGGGTCCGTCGCCGGTACGGAGATGTCCTCGATCCACAGCCCCGGCCGGGAGGCGGGGTCCGGTGAGTGGTCCGGCCGGACGCGCAGGGCGTGGCAGTGGGGCGCGAGGAGGGGGGCGGGCAGCAGCGCGGACACGGGCCGTACTCCTTGTTGTTCTCGTGGTTTCCGTTGGCCGTGACGGGGTCTCAGCGGATGCTGAACCCGCCGTCCACGGTCAGGACCGACCCGGTGATCTGCCGGGACTCGTCCGAGGCGAGGAAGACGATCGCGGCGGCCACGTCCTCGGGTTCGATCAGCGCGTTCATGGGCTGCGCCTCGACGAAGGTCTTCTCGTGCTCGTGGACGGGCACCTCCAGCGCCCTGGCGATCTCGGCGAGCATCCTGCCCTCGGCCCGCGCGTCGTCGCGCACGGACCCCGGGCAGACCGCGTTCACGCGCACCTTCGTCGGCGCGAAGTCGAGCGCGGCGGCTCTGGTGAGGCCGACGACGGCGTGCTTGGCGGCGACGTAGCCGGCGAAGTGGCGGTAGCCGACGAGCCCGGCGGTGGAGGCGACGTTGACGATGCTGCCGGCGCGCCGGGCGCTCATCGCTCCGCCAACCTCGCGGATCACCCGCCAGGCGCCGGAGAGGTCCACGTCGATCATCAGGGACCACTCGTCCTCGTCGATCTCGTGCACCGGTTTGCCGGAGGGCGCGGCGATGCCCGCGTTGTTGACGGCGACGTCGATCCGGCCGAACCGGTCCTCGGCGCGGGTCACCGCCTGCCGTATTCCTTCGGTGTCGCGGATGTCGGCCACCGCGGTGAGGACGGCGGCGCCGGCGTCCCGGCACAGCGCGGCGGTGTGCTCCAACTGCCCCGGGGTGCCCAGCGGGTAGGGCACACCCGGCAGGTCGGCGCAGATGTCCAGCAGGGTGAGGTCGGCGCCCTCGGCCGCACAGGCGACCGCGGCTGCTCTGCCGAGTCCGCGGGCGGCACCGGTGACGAGGACCGACTTGCCGTGCAGACGCATCGGGTACTCCCTTGAGGTCGTGAAGGGGCGAGGGGGTGAGGGCGGCGGCTAGGCCAGTTTCGAGGCGATCATGCGGACCAGGGCGGGCGCGGACTCGGTCAGATACATGTGGCCGCCGGGGACCTCCACGTGCTCGAAGTCGCGGCCGGAAGCCGTGTTCCAGGACGCGGCCTCGTCGTGGGCGACCAGTGTGTCGTCCTCGCCGCGGATGACCGTGAGGGGCACGTCCAGCGGAAGGTGGCTGCTCGGCAGGTAGGTCTCGTGCATCTCTACGTCGGCGCGCAGGGTGGGCAGGATCATCTCGCGCATCTCCGGGTCGTCGAGGGCGGGGTGGCTGTAGCCCGCGAACTCGCCGACGCGGGCGAGGAAGTCGTGGTCGGACAGGCCGGTGGCCTTCTGCTCACGGCCCTGGCCGGGGTGCGGCGAGCCGCTGACGAACACGCGGACGAGTTCGATGCCGGGCTCGGTCACCAGGCGGTGTGCGAGTTCGTAGGCGAGCACGGCGCCGAGGCTGTGCCCGAAGAGGGCCACCTTGTGGTCGCCGGCCCCGAGCCGTTCCCGCAACTGGAGGAGGAGTGCGTCGACGGCCTTGTGCACGTCCCGGTAGGGCTCCTCGTCGATCAGCCTTTCCCGGCCCGGCAGTTGGAGCGCCACGATCTCCAGCGCGTCCCCGGCCAGGTCCGCCCAGGGGCGGTAGACCGAGGCGCCCGCTCCGGCATACGGAAGGCACACCAGCTTGGTCGCCTCCCCCATGGCCTTGATCAGGCTGTGGGGACGCATGTCGGTCCAGTGCTCGTTGACGTAGTCCACGCAGGACTGACGGCTCGCACGACCGTGGACGACGGTCCAGCCGGCGGGAACCTCGGCGAAGGCGGGCCACAGGGAGTGCTGGCCCTGGTCGTTCACCAGGACCAGGTGCTCGATGGTGTCGTCGTCGAAGGGGTTGGTGGTCATGACGAGTCCTTCTGTGGAGGGCGGTTGTGCTGTCGGAGCCGGTTGTCCAGCACCGGGCCGATGCGGTCCAGTGACGCGGGACGGGTCATCTCTCCGTGTGTGCAGGGGATGTCGTGGTTGTCGATGCGGCCTTCTACGTACGGCTGCCAGGAGCGGTGCCGGCCGGGCACCGCGTCCGGGTCTTGCGCGGCGGTGAAGAAGAGCAGGTCACCGCGGTAGAGCCCGGGGGCGAACTCGCCCAGCAGACGGCGGTTGTCGGCCGTCACGTCGACCAGGGCTGCGAGTTCGGCGTCGTCGAGGCTGCCGGGCATGTCGGGTACGCGGCGCACCAGCTCCGCGAACCGGCTCTCGGTCAGCGGTTCCGTGTCGTCCTGGGGCACCTGCCGGCCGAGGATGGTGAGGAGGCTGCGCAGCAGCGCCGGGCGGTCGGACCGGGCGGGGCCCTGTCGGATCCAGGCCCCGGGGAAGGAGTCGAGCAGCGCGAGGAGCGCGACCTGTTCTCCGGCCTCCTGGAGGCCGACGGCGATGTCGTGGGCGACGAGGCCGCCCATGGAGTAGCCGAGGAGGTGGTAGGGGCCGTGCGGCTGTACCTCGCGGATGAGGGCGGTGTGCTCGGCGACCGCCTCGGCCAGGCTGCCGGCCCGGTCCTGGCCCGGGATCAGGCCGCGGGACTGCAGGCCGTACAGCGGGCGGCCGGCGTCGATGTGGCGGGCCAGCCCGGCGAAGCCCCAGGACAGGCCGGAGGCCGGAGGAAGGCAGAACAGGGGTTCGTGCTCGCCTCGGGTGCGCAGCGGGAGCAGGGGTCCCACGGGGGCCGTACCCGAGCCGCCGGCGTGGCGGGGCCCTGCGGGGCGGGCCGGCTCGGCGGAGTGGTCGGCTTCGGCCTCATGTCGGGCCAGTGCCGCCACGGTCGGTGTGTGGAAGAGGGCGCGCAGGGGCAGTTCCACGCCGAGTTCGGCTCGGATCCGGGCGGTCAGTCGGGGGGCCAGCAGGGAGTGGCCGCCGAGGTCGAGGAAGCTGTCGTGGACGCCGATCCGGTCCGCGGTGAGGCCGAGGACCTCGGCGAAGATTCCGCGGAGGGTCTCCTCCCGCTCGGTACGCGGGGCCGTCTTCGCGGCGAGCGGTGCGTCGGGGGCGGGCAGCGCCTTGCGGTCCAGCTTGCCGCTGGCGGTGTGCGGGAGCGCTTCGAGAACGACGAACGCCGAGGGGACCATGTGGGCGGGGAGGGCTCGGGCGAGGTGGTCGCGGAGGCCGTCGGCATCGGCTGCCGATGCCGCCCCCGCGGCGGGAACGACGTAGGCGACGAGTAGTTTCTCGCCTCGCTGGTCCTCCCGCACCGTGGCGGCCGCCTCGGCGACGGCCGGATGTGCGGCGAGCACGGTTTCGATCTCGCCCAGTTCGATCCGGAAGCCGCGGAGCTTCACCTGCTGGTCGGCCCGGCCCAGGAAGCGCAGCTGCCCGTCGAAGCCGCGCACCGCCAGGTCGCCCGTGCGGTACATGCGCTCTCCCGGTCCACCGAACGGGTCGGCGACGAACCGCTCGGCCGTCAGCCCCGGCCTGCCGAGGTAGCCGCGGGCAGGGCCGCCACCCGCCACGTACACCTCGCCGACGGCCCCGTCGGGTACAGGATGCAGCGCGTGGTCGAGGAGGTGGACGAGGTTGCGGGCGAGGGGGCGGCCGATGGGTGGCGCGGTCCTGTCGTGGGGGTCGGCGTCGGACTGCCAGGCGGTGGCGTAGATGGTCGCCTCGGTGGGCCCGTAGAAGTTGACGAGCCGTGCCCCGGGGAAGGCGGTCTCGATTCCGGCCCGGAGCTGTTCGGGGATCGGTTCGCCACCAAGAGCCACCGTGTGAGGTGTGACGGCAGGCCGCTCGGCGAGCACGCCGGCCATGACCGTGGGTACGCCGCTGATGAGACCGACGTCCCGTGGAGTGCCCTCGGTGAGTGCGAGGAGGTTCTCGACGATCTCGATACGGCCGCCGCACAGCAACGGCGAGAAGATCTCGAACACCGACACGTCGAAGTTGAGCGAGGTCGAGAACAGCACCTTGGCCAGCCGCTCGGGACCGAACTCCGCATGAGTCCACTCGACGAACTCGACGGCGTTGCGATGCGTGGCCAGAACACCCTTGGGGCGGCCGGTGGAGCCGGAGGTGTACGTGATGTACGCGAGGTGCTCCGGAGTCAAACTGCTTGAAAGAGAGGGCGCTTGACGCTCCGTCACCTCACTTCCGGTATTGAGCAGCGGTGTGCCCTTCGGCAGCGCCCCCGCCGTCTCCTCGGTGGCGAGGACGACGACCGGGCGAGCGTCGGCGACGATGTACGCCAGGCGGTCGGCCGGGTAGGCCGGGTCGAGCGGCAGATAGGCGGCACCGGACTTCAGTACGGCCAGTACGGCGACGACCAGTTCCGCCGTGCGGGGCAGCGCGATGCCCACGACCCGCTCCGGGCCGGCTCCGAGGGCGGTCAGGCGACCGGCCAACTGCTCGGCCCGGGCGTCCAGTTCGCGGTAGGTGAGAAGGGTGTCGCGGTCCAGGACGGCTTCGGCGTTCGGGGTGGCCGCGACCTGGGCCGACCAGAGGTCGGTGAGGGTGCGGGTCGCGGGCGGCGTGGGCAGGGTCGGCCGCGGGAGTTCCTGCGGCGCCAGGAGGCCCAGACGGCCCTGCGGGAGTTCCGGGTCGGCCGCCATGGCTTCGAGGACGCGCACCAGGCGGGCGAGCGTGGCGTCGGCCCAGTCGGCGTCGAAGAGTCCCGGGTGGTAGGCCAGCCGGAAGCGGGGTCGGGGGCCGGGAAGCGCCACGAGGGTCACGGGGTAGTGCGTGGCGTCGCGACCGCTGGAGCCGACGACGCGAAGCCCGTCGCCGTCGTTGTCGGGTCGGTTGCCTGTCGCCTCCGGATCCATCGGATAGTTCTCGAAGACGACGAGGCTGTCGAAGAGCTCCGGGACGCCCACGGCCCGCTGGATGTCGGCCAGGCCGAGATGGTGGTGGTCGAGAACGCGGACGTAGCCGTCCTGGACGTGGCGGAGCAGGGCGGCCAGGCTCTCCTCGGGCCGCAGTCGGACCCGGGTCGGGATGGTGTTGATGAACAGGCCGACCATCGACTCGACGCCGGGGAGTTCCGGCGGCCGCCCGGAGACGGTGGCGCCGAAGACGACGTCGTCGCGGCCGGTCAGGCGGCCGAGCAGGATCGCCCAGGCGCTCTGGACGAGGGTGTTCACGGTCACGCCGAGGCTCCGGGCGCATGCCGTGAGGGCGGCCCCGCTCTCCGCCGAGAGCTCGGTCCGGGCCTGTGCGGGCTCGGTGGCGCCCGGCGCCGTGGCCGGGGCCAGTCGGGTCGGTTCCGTCACGTCGGCCAGCGCATCCCGCCAGGCGGCCTCGGCGACGTCGCGGTCCCTGCGGTTCAGCCACTCCAGGAAGGTGCGGTACGGCGGGGCGGGCGCGAGCGCGGCCGGGTCGCCGTCGGCCGCGTACAGCGCGAGCAGTTCCCGTAGGAGCACGGAGACCGACCAGCCGTCGAGCAGGATGTGGTGGTGGGTGACGAGCAGCCGGTGGTGGCTCTCGCCGGTGCGGACCAGGGTGCAGCGCAGGAGTGGAGGGGTGGCGGGGTCGAAGCCGAGGGCCCGGTCCTCGTCGAGCAGGTCGGTCCACGCCTTCTCGGTGTCGATGCTCGGCCCGGTCAGATCGGCTTCCGCCCATGGCAGCGTCGCCCGGTGCGGGACGACCTGCAGCGGCTGACCGCCACGGCGCCGCCGGAAGGCCGCCCGCAGGTTGGGGTGGCGGTCCAGCAGTGCCTGAGCGGCCGCGCGCAGGCGTTCGGCGTCCACAGGGCCTTCGAGTTCGAAGACCAGCTGTACGACGTACACGTCGGGGGCGTCCCGTTCGTGCTCGTACAGGGCATGGAAGAGCAGGCCCTCCTGGAGCGGGGTCAGCGGTAGTACGTCGACCGGCCCGGGCTGCGTCATGTCGCCTCGTCTCGCTGTGTTCTGGAGCTGGTGGGTCTTCTCGGAAGGTCGGCTGGGCGGGTCGGGAAAGTCCGCCGCAGCTCGGCGCGCCTTCAGGGGCGCACTCAGTCGAGGCCCGCCGTCAGCTCGTCCAACTCGTCCCGGGACAGACCCGCAACCGACAGACCGGCCCCGTGGCCGGCCCGGGACACGAGCGCGGTGAGCGCCGTGAACCAGGCCTCGGCCAGCGCCCGTACCTCCGGCGCGGTCAGCACGCCCTCGGGCCACACCCAGTCGGCCACCAGCCGAGGTCCGGTGGCCGTGTCGTGGACGACCGCGTTGATGTCGAGAACGTGGGCGGCGGCGAGGCCGGGGTCGCAGCCGGCGCCGAGTGCCGACGACTCGGGGGCGAAGGCCCACGGCTCGTTGCCGGTGGTGGCGGGCGCGGTGAACCGGCCGAGGTAGTTGAAGCCGATCGCCGGTGTGGGTGCCTTGGCCAGCCCGGGTGCGGTGTCCGGGTTGAGATGGCGCAGCAGGCCGTGTCCCACGCCGTGGTCGGGCAGTTCGCGCAGCCGCTCGGCGACCCGGCCGGCTGCGAGGTCGGCGGCAGGTCCGCCACGCAGGGCGTCGGCCACGTCCACGCCCTGCAGATCCAGATGGACCGGATAGAGGGAGGTGAACCAGCCGACGGTGCCTGCCGGTTCGAGTCCGGGGGTCACTTCCTCGCGGCCGTGCCCCTCGACGTCCAGGACGACGTGCGGGGTCCTGTGCCGTTCGGCGACGGCCAGCGCGAGGCCGGTGAGCAGGACGTCCTGGACACCGAGGCGGAAGGCGGCCGGGACGCTGGTGAGCAGCGGTCCCGTGGTCTCGGGCGGCAGGGTGAGCCGCAGCGAGCGCGTGGTGGCGGCGGTGTCCCGGTCGGGGTCGAGCGGGCGTCGGCCGAGCGGGGTGCGCGGCGCGTCGGCGATACGCCGCCACAGCTCGGCCTCGGCGACTCGCGACGGTGTGTGCGCCTGCTCGCCCAGTGCCCGGGACCAGCGGCGGAACGACGTTCCCACGGGCGGCAGTTGAGGTCGGCCGCCGGCGGAGACGGCCTCCCAGGCGGTTTTCAGATCGGGTACGAGGATGCGCCAGGACACGCCGTCGACGGCCAGGTGGTGGACGACCAGCAGCAGCCGCCCCGTCCGGTCCGGTCCGGCGTCGAACCACACGGCCCGGACCATCGCCCCGGCCCTCGGATCGAGCAGGGTCACAGCCCGCTCGAACTCCTCGGCCACGCACGCGCGGAGCTCGTCCGAGCCGACTGCCCCGGAGACGTCCCGCCGGTCGAGCAGGTCCGCGGCGCGGATGCGGCCGACCGGTACGACGTCGAGCTCCGGAGTCGGGGTAAGCCGGGAGCGCAGCATGTCGTGATGGTCGAGCACCGCCTGCAGGGCATCGGTCAGCCGCCGCAGACCGGCGTCCGCCGGGACCGTCAGCAGGACGGACTGGCTGAACCGCCCGATCGGGCCGCCGCGTTCGAGCAGCCACCGCATGATGGGGGTGAGCGGGACCGGGCCCACTCCGTCGGCCGCGTGGACGCCGGCCGCGCCGTCGGCGGTACCGCCGACCGGCCCACGTGCCACCGCCGCCAGTTCCTTCACCGTCTGGTGCTTGAAGACGTCCCGGGCGCTGATCACGACTCCGGCCTCGGCTGCCCGGCTCACCAGCCGGATCGAGGTGATGCTGTCACCGCCGAGGGCGAAGAAGTCCTCGTCGAGCGGGACTTCGGGCAGCTTGAGCAGCTCGCGGAAGAGCCCGGCGAGGATGCGCTCGGCCGGGGTGGCCGGTTCCTGGCCGCCGGCGGCGCCGAGCGCCTGCACGGGCGCGGGCAGTGCCTGGCGGACTTCCTCGGAGGCCGCGTTCGACTCACCTCGCTGTCGCCATTCGTCGTCCTCCGGAAGGTCCACGTCCTCGACGCGCAGGTCGGGATCGGCGGCGACGGCGGCCAGGAAGCGGACGAGCCGACGGGTGAGCCGCCCGGCCGTGGCCGGGTCGAACAGATCCGTGCTGTATTCGGCGATGCCGTCGATGCCGGCCGGGGTGCCGTCGTCGTGGCGGCGTTCGCTGAGGTAGAGGCAGAGGTCGAAGCGGGCCGCTCCGGTCTCGACGGGCTCGCGTACGACGCCCAGGCCGGGCATGGACAGCGGGACGTCCGAGGTGTGCGCGGTGAAGGCCAGCATCACCTGGAACAGCGGATGGCGGGCGAGGGTGCGCTGCGGGCTGAGGGCGTCCACGAGGAGATCGAACGGCACGTCCTGGTGGGCGTAGGCGGCGAGGTCGAAGTCCCGGACCCGGGCCAGGAGTTCACGGAAGGTGGGGTTGCCCGAGGTGTCCGTGCGCAGCGTGAGGCTGTTGACGAAGAAGCCGACCAGGTCGTCCAGCCTGGAGTCGGCGCGTCCGGCGAGCGGAGTGCCCATGGTGATGTCGGTGCCGGAACCGACCCCGGTCAGCGTCGCGGCGACGCCCGCCTGGAGCACCATGAACAGGGTGACCCGGGAGGCGGAGGCGAGGTCGGCGAGTGCCGCGTGCAGCTCCGCGTCGACGGTCAGTTCGGCGCGGTCGCCGCGTCCGCTGGGCTCGGCCGGCCGAGGACGGTCGGTGGGGAGCGGCAGCTCCTCGGGGGCGCCTGCCAACGCCTCGCGCCAGAAGGCGGTCTGACGTTCCAGCAGACTCGCGGCGCCGTCTGTCGCCGCGCCGAGCAGGTCGCGCTGCCAGTGGGTGAAGTCGGCGTACTGGACGGGCAGGGGCCGCCACTGCGGGGCACGTCCGGAGATCCGGGCGCCGTACGCGGTCTCCAGGTCGCGCATCAGGGGCCCCATGGACCAGCCGTCGACGGCGATGTGGTGCGCGAGCAGCATCAGGACGTGCGTGTCGTCTCCGAGGGCGAACAGGGTGGCGCGCAACGGGGTTTCGGCGGAGAGGTCGAAGCGGTGCCCGGCGGCTTCGGTGAGCAGCGCGGGCAGTTCCGCCTCGGTGACCGGTACGAGGGTGAGGTCCGGGCGTCCCGCCTCCGGGTCCAGGATGTGCTGGTAGGGGATGCCCTGGAAGTCGGGGTGGAGGGTGCGCAGCGGTTCATGGCGGGTCACGACGTCGGCGATCGCCGCCTGAAGCGCCTCGTGGTCGAGGGGGCCGGTGAGGCGCAGGGCCCAGGGGACGGTGTAGGTGTTGCTGCCGTCGAGGCGGCTCAGGAACCACAGTCGCTGCTGGGCGTACGACAGCGGAATCGGAGCGTGCCCGCGTTCCCGCGCCGTGAGTTCCAGGCGCCGGGCGCCGCCCTCGGCTTCGCCGATCCGTGCGGCCAGTCCGGCGGGCGTCGCCGCCTCGAACACGGCCCGCACGGGCAGCGCGCTGCCCAGTGCGCCCCTGATGCGGTCCGTGAGTCGCATGGCGAGCAGGGAGTCGCCGCCGAGGTCGAAGAAGCCGTCGTCCGCGCCGACCCGGTGCGGGTCCAGGCCGAGGACGTCGGCGAAGAGCCCGCACAGGATCTCCTCCTGCGGGCTGCGCGGGGCGCGGCCGCCGCTCGGCAGGGAGGGTGCGGGCAGGGCGGCGCGGTCCAGCTTCCCGTTGGCGGTCAGTGGCAGCCGGTCGAGGACGACCACGGCGGAGGGGACCATGTGATCCGGCAGCGTCCGCGCCGCGTGGCGGCGCAGGGCGTCCGCGTCGAGGTCTCCTCCGACGGCGTAGCCCACCAGCCGTCCGTCCCTGACGAGGACGATCGCCTGCGCCACGTCGGGGTGGTCGGCGAGTGCCGCCTCCACCTCGCCGAGTTCGATGCGGAAGCCGCGGATCTTGACCTGGTCGTCCGCGCGGCCCTGGTACTCCAGCTCCCCGTCGGCCGACTGCCGCACCAGGTCGCCCGTGCGGTACATGCGTTCACCGGGGACGGCCGTGAACGGGTCGGCCACGAAGCGTCCGGCCGTCAGCCCCGGCCGCCCCAGATAGCCGCGCGCCAGGCCCGCTCCCGCCACGTACAGCTCGCCGGTCGTACCCGGCGGGACCAGCCGCAGGCCCGCGTCCAGGACATATGCACGCAGGTCGGGGATGGTCTGCCCGATGCCACTGGCCTGCGGCCGGTCGGCTGCCGCGGCCTCGGTCAGCGGCAGGCCCGTGACATGGACCGTCGTCTCGGTGATGCCGTACATGTTGACCAGCACGGGCGCGTCCTGCGGGTGCCGGGTGTACCACTCGGCGACCAGCGTGAAGTCGAGCGCCTCACCGCCGAAGACCACGTACCGCAGGGCGAGTTCGCGCCCGACGTCCGGCAGGGCGGCGTCCGCGCGCAGGAGTTCACCGAAGGCGGAGGGCGTCTGGTTCAGCACGGTGACGCGCTCGCGTGCCAGCAGCCGCAGGAACTTCTCCGGGTCACGGCTCACCGCGTGCGGGACGACCACGAGCGTGCCGCCGTGCAGCAGCGCGCCCCACAGTTCCCACACCGAGAAGTCGAACGCGTAGGAGTGGAACAGCGTCCACACGTCGTCCGGGCCGAAGTCGAACCAGTGCCGGGTGGCCGAGAAGAGCCGTACGACGTTGCGGTGCGGGACCGCGACGCCCTTGGGGCGGCCGGTCGAGCCCGAGGTGTAGATGACGTAGGCGAGGTGGTCGCCGGTCAGGCACGGCGCGTCGGGTGCCGTGGCGGGATACGCCGACGCCTCGTCCGGGGTGACCACGGGGATCTCGCACGGGGACAGGCCCGCTGCCACGTCGGGCACCGTCAGCAACAGCACCGGGTCGGCGTCGGCCAGCATGAACTCCAGCCGGTCCGCGGGGTACTCCGGGTCCATGGGCACGTATGCGGCGCCGGTCTTCAGGACCGCCAGCACGGCCACCACCAGCTCCGGCGAACGCGGCAGCGCGAGCGCCACCAGGCGTTCCGGGCCCGCCCCGCGGGCCGTCAGCAGATGCGCCAGGCGGTTGGCCCGCGCGTCCAGTTCGGCATAGGTGAGGCGGGTGCCCTCGTGCAGCACGGCCGTGGCGTCGGGGGTACGGGCCGCCTGGTCCGCGAACAGTTCAGGCAGGGTGGCCGAGGACGGCACGGCAGTGCCGTCGGCCTCGCCGAGCAGCCGCTGCCGCTCCCCCGGCAGCAGGATCTCGACCTCGCGCACGCGCCGCGTCGGATCGGCCACGAAGGCTGCCAGGACGGCGGCGAACCGGTCGAGGAGCTGCCGGGCGCCCGTCTCGTCGTACAGGTCGGGCCGGTAGGACAGACGCAGGGCGAGGCGGCGAGCGGGCAGGACGGCGAGGGTGAGCGGGTAGTGGGTGGCGTCGCGGCCGGTGAGCTGGGTGACCTTGGAAACCCCGGGGCCGGTCATGGCCGGGTGGTTCTCGAAGGCCAGCAGGGTGTCGAAGAGTTCCCCGCTGCTTCCTGCGGAGCGCCGGATGTCGGCGAGTCCGAGGTGCTGGTGCGGGAGCAGGGCCGCCTGCCGTTGGTGAAGGGCGGTGAGGAGGTCCGTGACCCTGCCGCCCTCGTCCCAACGGACATGGGTGGGAACGGTGTTGATGCAGAAGCCGACCATGGAGGCGATGTTGGGCAGTTCGGGCGGGCGCACGGTCACCGTCTGGCCGAAGACCATGTCGGTGCGGTCGGTCAGGCGGCCCAGCAGTACGCCCCAGGCGCCCTGGACGAGCGTGTTGAGGGTGATCCCGAGCGAGCGGGCGGTGGCCTCGGCGGAGACGGTCAGCTGCTCGGGGAGTTCGACGACGAGTTCGCGGGGCAGGACGGTGGTGGTGGCGCCGGTGGCGCCCGGCGCGAGCAGGGTGGGCTCGCCCGCGTCCGACAGGGCGTCGCGCCAGGCTGCCTCCGCGGCGGTGTGGTCCTGCCGTTCCAGCCAGGCGAGGTAGTCGCGGTAGGCGGGCGCCGTCGGCAGGGCGGTGGGGTGCTCCCCCGCGTACAGGGCGGTGAACTCGCGTACCAGCAGCTGCTTCGACCAGCCGTCCAGCAGGATGTGGTGATTGGTGATCAGCAGGCGGTGACGGTCCGCGTCCCACTTGACCAGGAGGTACCGCAGGAGCGGGGGCCTCGCCAGGTCGAAGCGGCGGGCACGTTCCTCGTCCAGCAGACGTTCCCACTCCTTGGCGCGCTCGCTCTTCCCGAGAGCCGTCAAGTCGGCCTCCGCCCAGGGAAGTTCGACGTCCGTGGGCACGATCTGCAGGGGCCGTCCGGCATCCCGGCGGCGGAAGCAGGCGCGCAGGTTGGGGTGCCGGTCCAGCAGGGCCTGTCCGGCAGCGCGTACGGCCGCGGGGTCGACGGGGCCCTCCAGCTCAAGGATCTGCTGGGTCGCGTAGAGGTCGGGGGACTGCTCGTCGTCGTACAGGGCGTGGAAGAGCAGGCCCTCCTGCAGCGGCGACAGCGGCAGGATGTCGGCGATTCCGGAACCGGACCGAGTCACCTGGGTTACCTCCACTCATTGCCGAACTCGGCTTCGAGTTCGTCGATCTCTGCTTGGGACAGCGACACCAGGGGCAGGTCGGACGGGGTGTGCCCGCCCGCCGCGCCGGTGCCGCCCTCGGCCTGCGCGGTCAGCTCCGTCAGCCAGCGGTCCGCGAGGGCGTGTACGTCGTCTTCGGACCAGATGCCGGGGGCCCACGACCAGGTGGTGTCGAGCCGGCCGTCCTCGGTGGTCACGGCGGTGATCTCCAGGCCGTGGGCCACGGGCATCGCGGGGTCGTGCACGGCGCCCAGGTTGCGCAGCGGTTCCGGCGCCAGGGCCCAGTCGCCGCCGGTCGAAGGGGCCGTCCGGCCCAGGTAGTTGAAACCGATCTCCGGCGCGGGAAGGGCCGCGAGGAGCGGCCCGTTCGACGGATCGAGATGGCGCAGCAGGCCGTGTCCGATGCCGTGGTCCGGGACGGACCGCAGCTGTTCCTTGACGGTCTTGAGGACCTGGGCCGGATCTGCGGGGTCGACTCCCGTGAGGTCGAGCCGGGCGGGCACGACGCTGGTGAACCAACCTAGCGTGCGCGACAGGTCCACTCCGTCGGCGATCTCCTCGCGGCCGTGCCGCTCGACGTCCAGCAGCAGGGCCGGGTGGCCGTCCCTGGCGCGCCGCCAGCGCACGAATGCGGCGGTCAGCGCGGCGATCAGGACGTCGTCGGGTCCGGCGTGGAAGGCGGCGGGCACGGTGGTGAGCAGCGCGTTGGTGGCCTCGGCCGGGAGCTGCCGGGTGAGGTGGCGCATCTCGCCGACGACGTCCCGCTGGGGGTCGGGTCGACGGGTGCCCAGCAGTGGACCGGGATCTCTCAGCACATGGCGCCACGCGTCCAGTTCGGCCGCCCGTGCCGGGGTGCGGGCCTCCCGCTCCAGCAGGCGGGCCCAGTGCCGGAAGGGAGTGCCCTGCTCGGGCAGGTCCTCCCCGCGCCAGGCCGCGGCCAGGTCGGAGGACACGATGCGCCAGGACACAGCGTCCACGACGAGGTGATGGATGGTCAGCAGGAGCCGCCCGGGGCGGTCGGGACCGGCATCGCACCACACCGCGCGCAGCAACTGGCCTCGGTCCGGCCTGAGTTGTGACACCGATTCGTGCAGTACCTGTGCGAAGTCGGCCGGTCCGGCGATGCATTCCAGCACCGTGGCCGCGTCGATGGTCCCGCGTGGAGGAATCTCGGCCGACCGCCCGTCGGCCGTCAGGCGCATCCGCAGCACGTCATGGTGGTCGAGTACGGCCTGCAGCGCGGCGGTCAGTCGCTTCTCGTCCGCGCCCGGCGGAGTGACGAGCAACACCGACTGGCTGAACGCCCCGATCGGACCGCCGCGTTCCCGCAGCCGGTGCATGGCCGGGGTGAGGGGCAGCGTACCGATGGGCGAATCCTGTTCCGCGGCCGGGCCGGGAGCCGGACGGTCGGCGGCCGCGGCGGCGAGACCGGCGACCGTGCGGTGCTCGAACACGTCCCGCGGGGACAGCCGCAGCCCTTCGGCGAGCGCGCGGCTCACCAGGTGGATGGAGGTGATGCTGTCGCCGCCCAGGTCGAAGAAGCCGTCGTCGACACCAACGGCGTCGGCGGGGGCTCCGAGGACCTCGGCGAACAGGTCCCTGAGTGTCTCCTCCTGGGGGGTGCGCGGCGCCCGTCCCGTCGCCGTCTCCCGGGTGGTGTCCGGTGCGGGCAGGGCGGTGCGGTCCAGCTTGCCGTTGGGGGTCATCGGCAACGCGCCGAGCGCCACGAGCGCCTCGGGGACCATGTGGGCGGGCAGATGACGGGCGGCGTGCGCGAGGACGGCGGGGCAGTCGGCCTCGGTGGCGCCGACGACGTATCCGACCAGGCGGCGTACGCCGGCCCGGTCCTCGCGGACCACCACTGCGGCCTGGGCGACGGCCGGATGGGCGGTGAGCACGCCTTCGACCTCGCCGGGCTCGATCCGCAGTCCGCGGATCTTGAGCTGGCCGTCGGCCCGCCCACGCAGTTCCAGGGTGCCGTCGGCCCGCCACACGGCCAGATCACCGGTCCGGTACATGCGCCCGCCGGACGGATCGAAGGGGTCGGCGACGAACCGCTCGGCGGTCAGACCGGGCCGCCTCCAGTAGCCACGGGCCACATGATCGCCGGAGACGTACAACTCGCCCTCGACACCGGCCGGTACGAGGTTCAACCGGGCATCGAGCACATACGCCCGGGTGTTCCACATGGGGCGGCCGATGGGCACCGGCCCGGTCGGCAGTTGGTCGCCGGGCTCGATGCGGTGGTCGGTGCAGCCGACGGTGAGCTCGGTCGGGCCGTAGTGGTTGATCAGGCGTACGTCGGGATGGTCGCGGCGCCAGGCGCGCAGTGCCTCGCCGACCAGCGCCTCGCCGCCGAGCATGAACTCCTCGGTGGGCGAGAGGTCGTGCGGCAGGGCGGGCAGCAACGGCAGATGGCTGGGGGTTGCCTTGAGGAAGGTGTAGCCGCCGTTCGCCGGCGCCGCGCCCGCGTCGTGGAAGCCGGCGATGTGCACCCGGCCGCCGGCGGCGAGCGCCCCGTGCAGGGTGGTCACGGTGGCGTCGAAGGACATGGTGGCGTGCAGCAGAGAGGTGCCGCGCAGACTCGGGTAGGCCTCGACGCAACGGGCCACGTAGGTGGTGAGGTTGCGGTGCTCGACGACGACGCCCTTGGGGCGGCCGGTGGTACCGGAGGTGTAGATCAGGTAGGCGGGGTCGCCGGGCCGGGCCTCAGCAAGAGGCGTGTCCGGATCGTCCGGTGCCTCATCGGGATCCACGACCGCACAGCCGACGCCGCAGCCGGCGGGAAGCCGGTCCCGGGCGATCAGGCACACCGGATCGGCGTCCGCGAGCAGATAGGCGGTGCGCTCGGCCGGGTGTTCCGGGTCCAGCGGCAGATACGCGGCGCCCGCCTTGAGAACGGCGAGCACGCCGACTGCGAGGTCGACCGACCGGGGCAGCGAGAACGCGACGATCTGCCCCGGACCGGCGCCGTGGGAGACGAGCACACGTGCCAAACGGTGTGCGCTGTCGTCGAGTTGACGATAGGTCAGCGAACGGGTGCCGTCCTCGACGGCGATGGTGTCCGGTGCCTCGGCGGCGCGCGCCTCGAAGAAGCGAGGGAAGGTGGTGTCCGGTACGTAGCGTGCCGTGTCGTTGAACTCGGTCAGGAGCCGGTGGCGTTCGCGGTCGTCGAGGATGTCATGGGCGGCGACGGCGCGGTCGGGATGGCGGGCCGCGGCCCGCAGCAGCCGCTCCAGACGGGCGGCCAGGTCCTCGGCCGTGCCGCGGTCGAAGAGGTCGGCGCTGTACTGGAGGATGCCCTCGATCCCGTTCGGGGAGCCGTCGGGGGCACGGTGCTCGCCCAGGTTGAAGGTCAGGTCGATCTTGGTGGCGCCGGTCTCGACGGGCAGCGTGCGGGCATGCAGTTCGGGGAGGTCGAGGCGGGGTTCGGCGGTGGGCCGGAAGGCGAGCATCACCTGGAAGAGCGGGTGCCGGGCGAGTGAGCGGGGCGGGTTGAGGGCCTCCACGAGCTGCTCGAAGGGCAGCTCCTGGTGGGCGTAGGCCGCCAGGTCGGTCTCCCGGACCCGGGCCAGCAGTTCCCGGAAGCTGGGGTCGCCCGAGGTGTCGGTGCGCAGCACGAGGGTGTTGAGGAAGCACCCGACGACGTCGTCGAGCGCCTCGTCGGCACGGCCGGCGACCGGCGTGCCCAGCGGGATGTCGGTGCCCGCGCCCAGCCGGGTCAGCAGGGCGGCAAGGCCCGCCTGCACCACCATGAACACCGTCGTGCCGGTCTCACCGGCCAGTGCCCGCAGCCGCCGGTGCAGATCCGCGTCCAGCCGGACGGGGATGTCGCCGCCCTGGTGGGTGGCGCGGGCCGGCCGCGGGCGGTCGGCGGGGAGCGGGAGTTCGTCGGGGAGCCCGGCGAGCGCCCGGCGCCAGTGGTCGAGTTGGCGGTCCTGGTCCTCGCCGAGCACCTCGTGCTGCCAGACGCAGTAGTCGGCGTACTGGACGGGCAGGGGCGCCCAGTCCGGCTCCCGGCCCGCCAGCCGGGCGCGATAGGCGGCTGCCAGGTCCAGCAGAAGGGGGTCCAGGGACCAGCCGTCAGCGGCGATGTGATGCAGGACGAGGAGCAGGACGTGGTCTTCGGGGCCGAGGACGAGCAGGTGCGCCCGGAACGGGACGTGCTCGGAGATCTCGAAACCCTCCCCCGCCAACCGGCCCAGTGCCCGGGGAAGTTCGGCCGCGGCCACCTGCTCGACGGGCAGGTCCGGCATGGCGGAGCCCAGCAGCCGCTGGCACGGCAGGCCGTCGGCGTCCGGGTAGACGGTGCGCAGGATCTCGTGCCGGGTGACGACGTCGGCGAGGGCCCCGCGCAGGGCCTCCACGTCGAGGCCGGCACCGGTCAGCCGTACGGCGAGGGGGATGTTGTAGGCAGCGCTCGGGCCCTCCAGCCGGTGCAGGAACCACAGCCGCCGCTGGGCGGACGACAGCGGGGCCTCCTCCGGGCCGGTGCGCGGAGTCGGCCGCGGGGCGGGTCGTACGGCCGCCCCGGCTCCCGCGAGCGACCGGGCGAGCTCGGCCGGAGTGGGCGCCAGGAAGACGTCGCGCAGGGTCAGTTCGACGCCGAGGGCGCGGATGCGCCCGAGGAGGCGAAGAGCGAGCAGCGAATGTCCGCCCAGCGCGAAGAAGCTGTCCCGGGGGCCGACGTCCGGGAGGCCGAACAGGTCGGCGAAGAGGACGCACAGGACCTCTTCGTGGGGAGTACGCGGCGCGTGCGTCTGCGGGGCGGCAGCGGTGGGCGGGGCGGGCAGCGCGGCCCGGTCGAGCTTGCCGTCGCGGGTCAGCGGCAGCCGGTCGAGGACGACGACCGCCGAGGGAACCATGAAGTCGGGCAGGAGGGCGACGAGGTGATCCCGCAGGGCTCTTGGGCTTGGGGCGGGCTGGGCGCCGGGAGTGGGAGCGGAATGGCCGACCGCCATGCCACCGGGGACGGGAGCCGGACGGCCGGCCACCAGCGCACCAGGCGCAGAAGCCGCACGATCAGCCGCCAGCGCACCCGAGGCAGGAGCCGGATCGCCGGCGGGCGAAGCATCGAGGGCGGGCGCGGCGGGGTCGGGTGCCGGGGCGTCCGGGTTCGCTTGGGCATTCTCTGCCCGGCGGGGCTCCGGCGTTGATACGGCGCCATCGGCGGGCTGGAGCTCCGGGGCGGCCCCCGCGGCTTTGGCAGACGGGGCCGAGGTCGACCCGGCGCTCTCCCGCTCCTGCCCCGGCGCCGGATCCGCCGCCCGTCCGACCTCTGTCACCAGCTCCGCAGCCCCGGCGCGCCGGGGCTCGGGCACGAATGCCGCATGCTCGGCCGAGGAGACGCCCGCAGCCGACCTTGCAGCTCCGGCGCCGGCGGCCCCCGATTCACCCGCCGTCGTGGCCCTGCCCCCGGCACAGACCGCATACGCGACCAGCCGCCGGTCGCCAGGGTGGTCCTCGCGGACGACGACCACCGCCCGGGTGACCTCGGGGTGACTGAGGAGAGCCGACTCGATCTCGGCCGGTTCGATGCGCAGGCCTGGGAGTTCGACCCGGCCGTCGGCGCGGCCGTGGTATTCCAGCTCACCGTCGGCCGTCACGCGCGTGCGGTCGCCCGTGCGGTACATGCGGGACCCGGGCGGGCCGTACGGGTCGGCGGTGAAGCGTCCGGCCATGGCGTCGGGGCGGCCGAAGCAGTCGGGCACCACACCGCGGCCGGCGACGTACAACTCCCCCACCATGCCCGGCGGGAGTGGCTGCAGGGCGCCATCGAGGACGTAGGCGCGCATGCCGTCCAGGGGACGGCCGATGGCCGGCGGGTCGGGTACCGGCGTGTCCGGGGTGGCCGCGACCCGGGCCGCGAAGAGTTCCGGCACGGTCGTCGCCGTTCCCGAGGGCGCGGCGGAGCCGGCGAACCGGACGTCGGCCCGCTCCTCCGGCATGGTCACTTCGACCCGGCCGACCGGGGTACCGGAGGCGACGACGGCTCGGGCGAAGTGCTCCACGAAACGGGCGAAGCGCCGGTGATGGGCGGCGAGTTCGGCGTCCGTGTAGTGGTCGGGGCTCGCGTCGAGGTCGATGCGGATGCCGTCGCCGTCCGCACGGTCGTACACGTTGACGGCAAGGTCCTCGACGGGCCCCGTGGACAGGTTGTGGCGGGTGGTGGCATGCCCGGCGAACCGCAGCTCCGGGCCGAACGCCATGATGTTCACGACCGGCCCGAAGAAGCGGGGACCGTCCTGCGGCCAGTCCTGCTCCCGGCGGAGGTCCTCGCCGCGGTACCGCTGGTGCGCCAGCAGCTCGCGGGTGGCGGACGCCGTCCGGCGTACGAGGTCTTCGGCGGCGGTGTCGGGCCGTACGGACAGCCGCAGCGGAAGCACGTTGGACGCCATGCCCGGCGTGGCGAGTTCGGTCTCGCTCTCGCGGGCGGTGACGGCGAGGCCCAGGACGATGTCCCGGGCTCCGGTGAGCCGGTGCAGATAGGCGGCGGTCGCCGCGAGCAGGACACGCGACCAGCGGGTGCCGGCCTGTTCGGCGGCCGCGTGCACCAAGTCCCCTGCTGTCTGCGGGAGATGGCCGGTGCGGCGCAGGAAGCGCCCGGCGACGTGCGGCGGGCGGGCGGACAGGCTCACCGGGCCGGGGCGGTCGGCGAGCGCGGATGTCCAGAACTGCCGGTCCGTCGCGCGCCGTTGGCCGGCGCGATAGGCCTCGTCCGCGGCGACCAGCGGGGCGAGGGGCGCGGTCGGCGGGGTGTGCGGCGTGCCCGCGGCTAGGGCGCTGTAGGCGTCGGCGACCCGGCGAGCGAGGAGGGAGCAGCTGTAGCCGTCGACGGCGATGTGGTGGTAGCGCTGGTACCAGATCCAGTGCGTGGCCGTGAGGTGCAGCAGCGCGTACCGGAAGAGCGGTGACCTGTCGAGGTCGAACGGTGTGGCGAAGTCGGCGGCCATCCAGGCCTCGGCGGCCGACCGGGGGTCGGTTTCGCCCGTGAGTTCGATGACGGGCAGGTCCCAGGCGGGGCCGGGGTCGACGAGCCCGCGGACGGTGTCGTCCTCGACCGTGAACCGGAGCCGCAGCGTCTCGGTGGCCGTCACAACCTGCTGGACGGCCGTCCGGAAGCGATCGGGGTCGACCGGGCCGTGGATCTCGGTGTACTCGCCGACGTTGTAGGCGGGGCCGGCGGGGTCGAGCCGCTGCGCGAACCACATGGAGCGCTGGGCGCCGGACAGGTCCAGAGCGTGTGGGACGGTCATCGGGCGGCCTCCGTTACCGTCGCGAGGCCGGTCAGCTGCCGTGCCACGAGCTCGGCCACGTGCCGCGGGCCTTCGTCGCGTCCCGGCCAGGGCACCCGCAGCCAGGGTTCGGCGGGAATCAGCGGCAGGTCATGGGCCTGTCGGGCCCGGCCGCCTCCGGTGATGTTGAGGAGGACGAGTTCGTCGCGGCGGACGCGGCCGGCCCGTGCCGCCTCGGCCAGGGCGGCCAGGGCCACTCCGGCGCCCGGCTCGATGTCGATGCCCTCGATTTCTTCGAACAGGGCCATCGCGGCGAGGGCCGCGACGTTGTCGGTGCACAGGACGTCGCCACCGCTCTCGGTGAGCACATCGCGTACGCCGCCGTGGACGGTGAACGGCGGGCGTCGGTTGGTCAGTTCGCGTGCCAGCGGCTCGAGCTCGCGATCACTGTCGCTGCCCCGACCCTGGTGGGCAGGAGCGACGCCGGTACATCGCCACGCGTCGTACAGAGGCGCGAAGGGCGCGTTCTGGCACATCAGCAGGCGCGGCAGTGCCTCGCCGTCGGCACGCAGCCTGCTGGCGGCCTCGTGGGCGCCGATGGCTCCGGTGCCGCTGCCGACGGCCTGCACATACGTCTCCGGTAGCCGCCCGAGGGCATCGGCGGCGGCCAGCATGACGGTGCCCAGGCCGTCGCGGCGGCCGACGTTGCGTGCGCCGCCCTCGGCGTGGTGGCCGGGCAGTGCGGACAGCAGGTCGGCGCAGGCGATGGCGTCGCTGTAGGTGGCGGTGCCGTCGAGGACCACGAGCCGGACGCAGGGGTCGAGCGGTGCGGGGAAGCGCATCCGCTCCAGCGCCGGTGCGGGCACGACGAGCAGGCAGGGCACCCGGTGGCAGGTGGCGGCCCAAGCGAAGGCGGCGGCGGTGTTGCCTGCGGAGGGAATCACGAGCACGGGCGGCCCGGCGGGCAGCCGGCCGAGCACCGTGTAGGCCTCGAGGTCCTTGAACGTACAGGTCGGCAGGGCCGCCCCGCGTTCGGGCCAGTACCCGTTGAAGGCGATCCACAGCCGGTCGAGGCCCATACGGTGCCCGAGGCGCTCGGCGCGGTGGACGACCGGGCCGGGAACATCGGGGAAGGTGCGCACCACCGGCAGCAGCGAGGCGTGCCGGAACAGGCCGCTGTTCGCGCCGCCGCGGGTTCTGGTGGTGTCCTGGTCGCTGTTGTACTCGGTGCGCAGGAATGCCGGTTCGTGCCGGCGGGAGCAGTCGAGAAGGAGGCCGTCGTCCTCGTAACGGTTTCCGCATGAGGAACAGACAACGGTGTAGTGACGTGTTCCCGGGCCTACTCCGGACATCTTCGCTTGCCTTCCGCAGTGCCGCGTCTCGGTGATCAATTGGAACCGGCGCTTCAGGAAGGGCGGGCGACGCGCGAATTACCTTTTGGCGACGCGTGATCGACAGACAGGAAGCGCTTACCCCCTTCTTGTGCACAACGGCGGACTGTTCAGTTCCGCTTCATGCGCCCTTATCTGCCGGGCAGTTGAGAAGGCGCATGCCCATGGAGATCATCCGAAGCGCGAAAGCCGTTCGGAAAGGGTGGCGGATACATGGGCAATAACCCGACAGGGACGAAGAGCGAAGCGCGGAATGAGACGGCGCCCTCGCGCTGGCTTCCCTCCCCGGTTCCGGTTTCCCTTCTGCCGTCGGACGGCGGAACGGCGAGCAGGACGTACTCCGAGCCTCCGGCCGAGTCGCTGCTGACGGCGTACCGGAAGATGGTCGTCGGGCGCCGCTTCGACGAGCAGGCGACGGCGCTCGCCCGGCAGGGCAGGCTCGCAGTCCACCCCTCCAGCCTCGGCCAGGAGGCCTGCCAGGTGGGCGCCGCGCTCGCCCTGCGTGCCACGGACTGGCTGTTCCCCACCTACCGGGACTGCGTCGCGCTGGTCAGCCGCGGGATCGACCCCGTCGAGGCGCTGACGCTGCTGCGCGGGGACGCGCACTGCGGCTACGACCCGGTGCGGCACCGTACGGCACCGCAGTGCACCCCGCTGGCCACCCACGCCGCGCACGCCACGGGACTGGCCCACGGCGAGCGCCTCAAGGGCGCGGACACGGTCGCCCTCGCGCTCGTGGGCGACGGCGCCACCAGCGAGGGCGACTTCCATGAAGCCCTCAATCTGGCGGGCGTGCTGAAGGCTCCGGTGGTGTTCCTGGTGCAGAACAACGGGTACGCCATCTCGGTCCCGCTGTCCGAGCAGTGCGCGGCACCGAGCCTGGCGTACAAGGGAGTCGGCTACGGCATCCGTTCGCAGCAGGTGGACGGCAACGACGCCGCGGCCGTGCTCGCCGTACTGAGCGGCGCGGTCGAGGACGCCCGGGCGGGCGGCGGTCCGTGGCTGGTCGAGGCGCACACCTACCGGATGGGCCCCCACACCAGCGCCGACGATCCCTCCCGGTACCGCGCGGCCGCGGAGGCCGACGGCTGGCAGGAGCGTGACCCGATCGCCCGGCTGGAGTCGGCGCTGCGGGCGCGGGGCTTGCTGACGGACGAGGACGTGAAGACCGCAGCCGCCGAGGCGGAGGCGTACGCCACCGACGTACGTGAACGGCTCCGCGCAGATCCGGAGTTGAACCCAGGGGCCCTTTTCGACCACGTCCTCTCTTCGCCGACCCCACACATGGCCGATCAACGAGCCCTCCTGCGGGCCGAGTTGGAGGAGTGCTGACATGACCGCAGTCGACACGGGGATGGCCCAGGCACTCAACGCCGCCCTGCGGGACGCGCTGGGCGCGGACGATCGGGTCGTCGTCTTCGGCGAGGACGTCGGCCGGCTCGGCGGCGTCTTCCGGGTAACCGACGGGCTGCGGGACACCTTCGGCGAGGGCCGCTGCTTCGACACGCCCGTCAGCGAGGCCGGCATCGCGGGCCTCGCGGTCGGCATGGCGATGGCCGGCTGGCGCCCCGTGGTGGAGATGCAGTTCGACGCGTTCGCCTACCCGGCGTTCGAGCAGATCACCTCCCACATGGCGAAGATGCGCAACCGCACCCGCGGCACCCTCCCGCTGCCCCTGGTCGTCCGGATCCCCTACGGCGGCGGCATCGGCGGCGTGGAGCACCACAGCGACTCCAGCGAGGCGTACTACGCGCACACGGCGGGCCTGAAGGTCGTGACTCCGGCGACGGCGGCGGACGCGTACTCCCTGTTGCGCGAGGCGATCGACGACCCGGACCCGGTGATCTTCCTGGAGCCGAAGCGCCGCTACTGGACCAAGGAGTCGCTCGAACTCCCGGTCCGGACGGGGCCGTTCGGCACCGCCGCCGTGCGCCGCGCGGGAGACGACATCACGCTCGTCGCCTACGGTCCCTCGGTCGCCGTGGCCCTGGAAGCGGCCCGGCTGGCCGCCGCGGAAGGTCCGGACGTCGAGGTGCTGGACCTGCGCACCCTCGTGCCCCTCGACGACGACGCGCTGACCGCGTCGGTGCGGCGGACCGGCCGGTGCCTGGTGGTGCACGAGGCGCAGGGCTTCGCCGGGGTCGGCGCCGAGATCGCGGCGCGGGTGCAGGAGCGCTGCTTCGACGCGCTGCGGGCGCCGGTGCTGCGGGTCACCGGATTCGACATCCCGTATCCGCCGCCCTTGTTGGAGGACGCCCATCTCCCGGGCGTGCGCCGGGTGCTGGACGGTCTGCGCCGCCTGCTGCCCTCCTCCACGCGACAGGCCCGCCCCTCCCTTCCCGCCGCCGCAGGTGCCCCCGCGTCCGGCCGTACGTTCCTCCTGCCCGACCTGGGTGAGGGGCTGGCCGAGGCGGAGGTCGTGGAGTGGAAGGTCGCCGTGGGCGACCCCGTCGAGCACGATCAGGTCGTCGCGGAGGTCGAGACGGCCAAGTCCGTGGTGACGCTGCCGAGTCCGTTCGCGGGGACCGTCACCGCCCTGCACTGCGGGGCGGGTGAGGTCGTCGAGGTGGGGGCGCCGCTGCTGACCGTGGAGGAGTCGGCAGAGGCATCCGGTTCGGGTGCCGTCCTGACCGGCTACGGGACTTCGGGCCGGGCGGGTCGTCAGCCGTCGGCCCGCCCTGCGGCCACGACCGGGAGTGCCGACGCCGTACACGAGTCGTACGGGCCGGTCCACGCGGCCACCCGGATCCCGCTGGGCCCCTCGGCCGACAAGTTCGTCCGCGGACACCGGGACACACCTGCGGTGACCATCTGGGCGGACACGGACGCCGGCAGCCTGCTCGCCGCTCGCACCACCCTCGGTACGGGTCTGATGGCCCTGCTCGCGCGGGCCTGTCTCGACGCGCTGGCCGCCTTCCCGGAGCTCAACTCCCGTGTCGACGCCGAACGCCAGGAGCTCGTCCGCCTGCCGCACGTGCATCTCGGCTTCGCCGCACAGACCGACCATGGCCTGGTCGTCCCCGTGGTCCGGGACGCCGACCGTCTCTCGCTCGACGCCCTGGCCGCCGAACTACGACGGCTCACCGACCTCGCCCGCCGCGATGCGCTGCCCGCCGAGCACCGCACCGGCGGCACATTCACCCTGAACAACTACGGCGGCTTCGACGTCGACGGCGCCACGCCGATCCTCAACCACCCCCAGGCGGCGATGATCGGGGTGGGCCGCATCACCGACCGCCCCTGGGTGCAGGACGGCCGCGTCGAGGTCCGCAAGGTCGTCAACGTGTCGCTGACCTTCGACCACCGCGTCTGCGACGGCGGCACGGCGGCGGGCTTCCTGCGACACGTCGTCGACCGCCTCGGCTGTGGCCTCTGAGCGTCAAGTACTTCGCTGGAAGAGGTCGTTGAGGTCCGACTGCGGGATCTGGTCGTCGGCGTAGGAGAAGGTGCCCCGGTCGGCCAGTTCCCGCGCGGCGCTCAGCAGGTGGTGGTACATCGCGCGGGCGATGCTGCCGCCGACCGTGACCCGCCGTACGCCGAGTTCGCGCAGGTCGTCCAGTGACAGCGTGCCGCCCGTCAGACCCATCACCACGTTGAGCGGGCCGTCGAGTTCGCGTACCAGCGTGCCGATGGTCTCTGCGTCGGCGGCCCCCGGCACGAACGCGCAGTCCGCTCCGGCCGCCAGATACGCGTCGGCCCGCCGGATGCACTCGTCGAGTGTGCCCCCGACGAGCAGCACGTCGGTCCTGCCGACCAGGACGAAGGGCTCGCCGCCGGCGTCCACGGCGGCGCGGGCGGCCCGGATGCGGTCGGCGGCGAGGGCCGGGTCGTACAGGGGCGCTTTCCGGTCGCCGGTGAAGTCCTCGATGTTGCCGCCTGCCGCCCCGGTCGCGAGCGCCATGGAGATCGTGGTGGCCACGGTCTCGGGCGACTCGCCGTATCCGTCCTCCAGGTCGGCGCTCAGTGGCACCGTGATCTCGTCGGCGATCTCGCGAATGCGGCGCAGCATCGTCTCGCGGTCGATGCGGCCCTCCGGCTGCTCGGCGAAGAAATCGTGGTCCGGGCGTCCCAGGGAGAACGCGACTCCCGCGCTGGTGGTCGCCACGGCCGGAAAGCCGGCCGCCTCCAGGATCCGGGCGCTGCCCACGTCCCACGCGTTGGGGAGCAGGAAGCAGCCCTGCTGGTGCAACTGGACGAATCGTTCCGCTCGTTCTCGGCTGTCGCTGTTCACGTGAAGAACCTACGAGCCGGGGGCCCGAGCCGGAACCCTCGTCCCGGGCGCGTCACTCCCCGACCACGACGTTGCGCGCCCGCAGGTGGGTGCGCATGGCGGTGCGGGCGAGCGGATGTTCCCGCCCACAGCGAACCCCCGGTCTGGGCATCAGAGGCGCCGAGTCCCACGTCGCCTGCGGCCCGACCGGTCTCGGGCATCGCACCGCCTGGCGACAACCTGTTCGGGCGGCGCGGCGCTCTCCGACAGTTGCGGCAAGCTGCTGCATGTGCGGCGTGCGCCGGATCTGCCACTCAGCGAGAGCTGTCCCACTGCACATGCAGGGAAGGCGGCTTGCGGAAGACCAGGCCGTATGGGGCTGCGGGGCGGTCCGGGTCGAGGCGCAGGGCCGGGAGGCGTTCGAGCAGGCGCTGGAGGGCGATGCGGGTCTCCAGGCGGGCCAGGTGGGCGGCGATGCAGTGGTGCGGGCCGTGGGCGAAGGCCAGTTGGAGGCGCGCGTTCTCGCGGCGGACGTCGAAACGGTCGGGGTCGGAGAAGACGGCGGGGTCGCGGTTGGCGCCGGCCAGGGAGACCGTGACCAGATCGCCCCGGCGGATGGTGGCCGGGCCCAGCGCCATGTCACATACCGCGTATCGGTCCACGACCGCCGCGCCGGGTTCGAGGCGCAGCGACTCCTCGATCGCACCGTCCAGCAGCTCGAAGTCAGCGAGGACGAGGTCCAGTTGGTCGGAGTGGCCCAGCAGGTGCAGCAGCGCATTGGTGATCATCGCCTCGGTGGTCTCGATGCCCCCGAACATCAGGACCGCGGCATTGGACGCCACCTCGGGCAGTGCGAGCCGCCCGGCGGCGGAGACCAGCAGCGAGGAACTGCCCCCGTCGGCAATGGTGTTCTCCACGGCGGCCCGTAGCTCCGCGTAAGCGGCGGCTCCGTCGGGTCCCGCCTCGTGTCCGGCGGTGATGTCCGAGACGGAGCGCACGATGGAGTCGTACCAGGAGAGCACCGTGTCCGTGCCGGCACCGGCCAGTCCGAGTGCCTCGGTCACGACGGCGACCGCGAGCGGGCCGGCGAAGGCGCGTCTCAGTTCGGCGGCGCCGGCCGGCTCGAGTGCGGTGATGAGCCGGCCGGTCTCCTGCTCGATGAACGAGGCGAAGCCGTCGTGCACCTGCCGTGGGCGGAAGGGGGCGTTGAACGGCTCGCGGTGGCGGGTGTGCTGCTCCCCGTCCAGCGACAGCATGCTCGGCCCGACGACCTGCGCGGTGGAGAACCGGGGGTCGTCCACCGTGAAGGTCGCGGCGTCCCGCATCACGTCCAGCGCGAGGTCGCGGCGGGTCACCAGCCAGCCGCCCAGCTCCGGCAGCCAGGACACGGGCTCGTGCGCCCGCAGCTGCGCCAGTCGGGCATGCGGGTCCCGGGCGAGTTCGTCGAGCGTGGTGGCAGCACCGAGCGGGAAGGAGTCGGCGACGCTCATCGTGCGGGACCGTTGCGCATGGCGGGA
The DNA here is from genome assembly GCF_040682555.1 of Streptomyces sp. NPDC051172. Lineage (NCBI taxonomy): Bacteria > Bacillati > Actinomycetota > Actinomycetes > Kitasatosporales > Streptomycetaceae > Streptomyces > Streptomyces sp. NPDC051172. The sequence goes on along the minus strand of NZ_JBFBBE010000019.1, from coordinate 10,069 downwards.
AACACACGCCCTCTCGGGAGGTTCGAATACCCCTGCGGTCGTGATTATCCACGGCCCCGGCCATGCGTTTCGCACAGGGAAGCCGGGTGAATCCCACGCTCGTCAGGTGACAGACGCACGATGTCCCCGCCTGCGCCTTCTGCCATCGTGAGAGGTGAGAGGCACCAGGGAGGCGGACTGAACCCTTGGAGACTCCCGTGGACAAGCGGTACGAGGTCTACTGCCTCACTGACCCCCACTTCTACGACGCACCGCATCATGGCCGCACGCGTGACCGATTCCGGCAGGCCGGCCGGCCACTGCCCGATTCATGGGCGCGCGAGGAGCTCGGCGACTGGGTGGTGTGCCGTCCCACCGGCACCGTCTTCCCGAGGCAGGGCTGGAAGATTCATGTCTCGGCCTGTCCGGACAACGCGCAGTCGATCCTGGACGAGGTGTGGGACTACTGCGTCCCGCGCCGCATCGCGTTCAAGTTCCTGCCCGGCATGGACGCCCTGTTCCTCGCGAACGCGAAGTACGCGCACCGCGGCTCCAGCGGCAAGTTCGTGACCGTCTACCCCGTGGACGAGGCCGAGTGCGAGCGCATCCTCACCGAGCTGGGCGCACTGCTCGACGGCTGCCAGGGCCCGTACATTCTCAGCGATCTGCGCTGGGGGGACGGTCCGCTCTACGTCCGGTACGGAGCCTACGCCGACCGGTACTGCGTGTCGGACGACGGCGAGCTGGAGCAGGCGGTGGAAGACCCCTCCGGCCGCCTGGTGCCCGACGTGCGCGGCCCCACCTTCCGGCTGCCCGAGTGGGTGCAGCTGCCCGGCTTCCTCGAACCCCACCTCGCCGAGAGCCGCCGCACCACCGTCGCCGACCTGCCCTACCGGATCGAGAAGGCGCTGCACTTCTCCAACGCCGGCGGCCTGTACGCCGCAGTGGACACCCGGACGCAGGAGCGGGTCGTCCTGAAGGAGGGGCGGCCGCACGCGGGGCTCACCCCGGACGGCGCGGACGCCGTCACCCGGCTCCGGCGCGAGCGGGAGGCCCTGCAGCGGCTGGCCGGACTGCCGTTCGTGCCCGCGGTGCGCGACCACTTCGAGCTGGGCGGCCACCACTTCCTCGTGGAGGAACTCGTCGAGGCCACGGCTCTGTACAACGAGTTCGTCAAGCGCTGTCCGCTCGCCGCACTGGACCCCGACTCCGCCGCGTTCGCCGAGTACACCGACTGGGCCCTCGACATCCACCGGCAGGTGGAGGAGGCGGTCGCGGCGGTCCACGAGCGGGGCATCGTGATCGGGGACGTACACACGGACAACATCCTGGTGCGCCCCGACGGCAGGGTGGTGCTCGTCGACTTCGAAGGTGCTGCGGACGTGACGCAGGCGCGGCGCCAGGTCCTCGCCGCACCGGGCTTCATCGCCCCCCGCGGCGTCACCGGCTTCGACATCGACCGGTATGCGCTGGCCAGTCTGCGGCTGTTCCTGTTCCTGCCGCTGACCGGCCTGATCGAACTGGACGTCGGCAAGGCGGGCCAGCTCGCCAGGGAGGCCGCCCGGCTGTTCCCGGTCCCCCTCCCCTTCCTCGACGAGGCGGTACGCACCATCACCGGTGACGGCGGCATCGACGCGGGGGCGGACGACGCGCCCCGGCTGGAACCCGACCGCGCGGGCTGGCTGCACGCCCGGGACTCGATCGCATCCGCCGTCCTGGCCGCCGCCGCACCCGAGCGGCACGACCGGCTCTTCCCGGGTGACATCGAGCAGTTCCTGCTCCCGGGAAGCGGCCTGGGCCTGGCCCACGGCGCGGCAGGCGTGCTGTACGCGCTGGACGTGACGGGCGCGGGACGCCACCACGGCCACGAGGACTGGCTGATCCGGCACGCACTCGACCCGGCACCGGGCACCCGCCTCGGCTTCTACGACGGTCTGCACGGCGTCGCCCATGTCCTGGAGCACCTCGGCCACCACGAGGAGGCCGTCAAGGTCCTCGACATGTGCCTGGGCGAACGCTGGGAGCCGCTGCCCCTCGACCTCAAGGGCGGCCTGTCCGGCATCGGCCTCAACCTGCTGCACTTCGCGATCACCACCGGCGACGCCACCTGCCGTGACACCGCCTGCCGGGTGGCGGAGGTCGTCGCCGACCGTCTGGGCCCGGCCGACGCCGTGCCGGAGACCAGCGGCGGTGCCCACCCCAGGCGGGGCTGATGTTCGGATCGTCCGGGCCGGCGCTGCTGTTCCTGCGCCTGTACGAGCGCAGCAAGGACCCGGCCCTCCTGGACCTGGCGGCCACGGCGCTGCGCCAGGACCTGCGCCGCTGTGTCGTGCGCGAGGAGGGGTCGATGGAGGTGAACGAGGGCTGGCGCACCATGCCGTATCTCGCCGACGGCAGCGTGGGCATCGGCATGGTCCTCGAGGACTACCTGGCCCACCGCGCGGACGAGGAGTTCCTGGACGCCGCCGCGGCCATCCGCAAGGCGGCCAGGGCATCCTTCTACATCGAGCCCGGGCTCTTCGACGGTCTCGCCGGGATGATCCTCCACCTCAGCCGCCCGCACCCGCCCGGCACGGCCGCGGAGCGGGACCCACTGATCGCCGACCACGTACGCCGTCTGGCCCGTCACGCCTGTCTCCTGGACGGGCAACTGGCCTTCCCCGGCGAGCAGTTGCTGCGGCTTTCCATGGACCTGGCCACCGGCGGCGCGGGCGTCCTGCTCGCGTTGGGCGCCGCCTTCCACTCCAGGCCGGCCGGACTGCCGTTCCTGACCCCTGACCTGCCCGCCCATGACTTCCCCGTCCCCACGCGAGTACCAGAGAGGAGGTGAGGACGTCGTGTCGCTCCTCGAACTGCAAGGTCTCACCATCGAGACCGAAACCGGGGCCGCTCCCCCGCCGGGCAGCCGCGCGAGCAAGGGCTGCGGAGGCAGCCGGCTGAGCCTGCTGCTCTGCTAGTTCTCACCCAACGGCGGGGGCACGTCCGGTGCCCCCGCCTCCCTCCGCCGGAAACCATCCGACGACGGCAGACGGGAGCGGCCGGTGGACCGACGTGCGGCGGACGGACTGCTGCTGACAGCGGTCCGGCGGGGCGGCACCTGGGGCGGTGTCCTGACCGCCACATCTCTTGTGCTCGCGGGGGTCTACGTCGTCCTGCCCGCCGTCCTGGGCCGCACGGTCGATGCCGTGCTGGGGCGCGGTGACGCCACCCTGTGGCTGAGCCTGTCCGCCGTGGCCGTCACGCTCCTCGTGGTGTGCGACGCGGCTGACGACTACGCGGGCGCCGTCGCCAACTCCCGCTCCACGGCGTGGCTGCGGCACACCCTGCTGGGGCACGTCCTCGACATGGGCAGCCGTGCCACCCGCCGTCACACTCCCGGCGATCTGGTGACGCGCCTCGTGGGCAACACCGCCCGGACCGGCAGCGCCCCCTCGGGTCTGGTGTGGGCGGTGACCGAAGTGCTGCCCCCGGTCGGGGCGGTGGTGGCCCTGGCCCTCATCGACCCCTGGCTGTGCCTGACGTTCCTCGCCGGACTGCCGCTGGTCGTCCTGGTGGTGCGCGCCTTCGTCCGTGACGTCTCCGACGTCAACGACCGCTACTTCGCCACGCAGGGCCGTATCGCAGCCCGGCTCCTCGACGCCCTCACCGGCATCCGCTCCATCACCGCCGCCGGGACCGCCGCACGGGAGGCCGAGCGGATCCTGCAGCCGCTGCCGGAACTGCACCGCCACGGCATGGGGATGTGGCGGGCGTACGCCCGGGTCTGCGCGCAAGACGCGGCGGTCGTCCCCCTGCTGGAGGTCGCCGTGCTGGCAGTGGCCGGCCTGGAGCTCGCCCGGGGCCGCATCACACCGGGTCAGACCCTTGCCGCAAGCGAGTACGTGCTGCTGGCCACAGGGGTGAGTTCGCTGGTGGCCTCGGCACACCGGCTCGCCTTCGCGCGCGCCACGGCCGGGCGGATCGCCGAGGTGCTGGCGGAACCCGCGGTCGAGTACGGCGACACGCATCTGCCGGGCGGTGGCGGCGGCCGGCTGGAGTTCCGCCGGGTGACCGTCCACACGCCGGAGGGCGGCACGGTGCTGGACGGGGTCGACCTGACCCCGCCACCCGGCATGCTGACGGCCGTCGTGGGGCGTTCGGGATCCGGCAAGTCCCTGCTGGCCGCGCTGGCCGGGCGGCTGGCCGACCCGGACGAGGGCGAGGTGCTGCTCGACGGGGTGCCGCTGCGTGACGTGGACCGCGCGGTCCTGCGGCGGGCCGTGGCGTACGGCTTCGACCGGCCGGTGCTGCTGGGCGAGACATACGCCGACGCGATCGCCTTCGGAGCCCGCGCACCCGCGCCCGCCGAGGTGCTGGCGGGGGCGGCCGCCGCGCGCGCCGACGCCTTCCTGCAGACACTGCCCGAGGGCTACGGCACCCGGCCCGCCATGGCCCCGCTGTCCGGCGGCGAGACCCAACGTGTCGGTCTGGCACGCGCGTTCGTCCAGGCCGGCCCGGCCGGCCGGGTCCTGGTGCTCGACGACGTGACGGCCGGCCTGGACACCGTCACCGAGCACCACATCGGCAAGGTGCTCACCGGATCCGGACGGCTCGCCCGCCGTACCCGGCTCGTGGTGACCCACCGGGCGTCGACCGCGGCCCGCGCGGACCACGTCGTGTGGCTCGACGCGGGCCACGTCCGCGGACAGGGCACCCACCGTGAGCTCTGGGCGGACCCGGAGTACCGGGCCGTGTTCCGGTCGCCCGACGGGGAGCCGCGATGAACCGGGCGGCCCACGGCCTGCTTCGCTCCGCCCTCCGCGCCCGGCGCCGGGAGTTCGCACGGCTCACCGGCTGGTCGCTGGTGCAGGCGGTGCCCGCGCTGCTGTCCGGCTGGCTGGTCGCGCGGGCCGTCGACGACGGCTTCCTCGCCGGCCGCAGTGCCGAGGGCCTCGGCTGGCTGGGCCTGCTGGCCTGCACCGCCCTGCTCGGCGCCTGGGGCACCCGGCAGGCCACACTCCGACTCGCGGACGTCGTCGAACCGTTCCGCGACGACCTCGTCATCCTCGTCACCACGGGCACGCTGCAGCGCTCCGCCCGCGTCACCGGGCCGGTCGACACGGCGGGCGTGGCACGGCTGACCGAACAGGTCGAGATCGCCCGCGAGTCGTACGGGGCGATCGTGATGTTCGTGCAGACCTTCTCGGTCACGGCGGTGAGCGTGCTGCTCGGGCTGGTCGTACTCGATCCCGCCCTTCTGCTGTTCGTGCTGCCGCCCCTCGTGGCCGGGCTCGCGCTGTTCCTGCCGGCCCTGCGCGCGATGGCCGCCCGGCAGCGGGCTGCAGTGCTGGCCGACGAGGCCATCGCCGAGCAGGTGGGCGCGGTGGCCGACGGACTGCGGGACGTCACGGCCTGCGGTGCCGAGGACGTCGTACGCGCCCGGGTCGGCGCCCGCATCGACGCCGCGGCGGACGCGGCCCGCGCCCTGGCCCGGCTCACCGCCGTGCGGACCGCCGCCCTGGGCGTCGGCGGCTGGCTCCCCCTCGTGCTGATCCTCGCCGGAACACCCTGGCTGGTCCACGGCGGCATGACGACGGGCACCGTCCTGGGCGCCCTGACCTACGTCTCCCAGTCCCTGCAACCGGCCCTGCGGGGCTTCGTCCAGAGCCTCGGCGGCAGCGGCCTGTGGCTCCTGGTCACCCTCACCCGAATCCTGGAAGCATCCACCCCAACGGCAACAGCACCTCCTGCCGGGCCGGACGCCCCGCCCCCTGCAGACGCTTCGGGCAGCCGCAGTCCCACCGACGGCTCCCCAGAGACGCTGACGGGCGGGCCCGGGAGGCCACGACCTCGGGAACAAGACGCCGCCGGTCCGGCAAAACGCAGTGCTGCGAGCCTCTGTCCGAGGACTGCACCGGAGGGGCCCAGCGCACCACCCTCCCTGGAGACGGGCACCGAGCCGCACCGGTCTTGGCCGGCTGCCGGCGGACCGGCACGGCACAGGACCGCCGGCCCATTTCCCAGTGCGGTGCCGGACGGGCCCGAAGGGCCGCAGCCCATCGAGAGAGGCGCCGCCCCCGCTCCGGAAGGACGCAAGGCCGCCGGCCTCTTCCCCAAAACGGTGACAGGCAGGCCCGGGAGACCCCGGTCACCAGGAAAAGGCACCGGTGCCGACACCGCCCGGTCTTACGCCTCCCGGCCGGGAACATCCCGACCCGTCGAGCCACTCCCCGAGCCCGCGGCCGACCCGCCCGGAAGGGCGCAGCCCGCAGGTGGCAGCCCCGAACCATCCGCCCCCTCCCCCGTCGCACCGCAGCCCCGCGACGGCAGGGTCGAGTTGTGCGGGGTCACCTTCGGGTATGCCCGGTCAGCCGAGCCGGTCGTACGGGATCTCGACCTTGTTCTCGCGCCGGGAACTCATCTGGCCGTCGTGGGCCCCAGTGGGGCGGGCAAGTCGACGCTGGCCTCGCTGATCGCCGGGGTGCTGGAACCGCGGGCCGGTCGGATCCGGCTGGGGGGTGTGCCGGTGTCGGAGCTGGACCGGGGACGGCTGTCCCGGTGCCGGGTGCTGATCCCGCAGGAGGCCTACGTGTTCGCCGGCACCCTGCGCGAGAATCTCGCCTGTCTTGAGCCCGCGGCCGGCGAGTCCGAGCTGGACGCGGCGGTCCGCGCCATCGGCGCGCAGGCGCTCGTCCGGCGCCTCGGCGGCTATGGCGCGACCGTGGATCCTGCCGTGCTCTCGGCGGGTGAGCGGCAGCTGATCGCCCTGGTCCGGGCCCTGCTGCCACCGGCCCGGCTGGTCCTGCTGGACGAGGCCACCTGCCACCTCGACCCGGCTGCAGAGGCGGTCGCCGAACGGGCCTTCGCCTGCCGCCCGGCCACCCTGATCGTCTGCGCCCACCGGATCAGTTCCGCGCTGCGCGCCGACCTCGTCCTCGTCATGGACGGCTCGCACTGCCGCCTCGGCACGCACGACCGGCTGATGACCGACTGCGCCCTCTACCGCGATCTGATCGGCCACTGGGACGGAAGAGGGGATGCGGCGCGACCGGTCGTCGGCGGCGAACTCGCCCGCCGTACAGGGATGTGAGCCGGACGGCCGGCCGCGGCCCCTGCTACAGCCATCCCGACTGCCGGGCGATGCGGATCGCGTCGATGCGGTTGCGTGCACCGGTCTTCCTGGAGACCGCGTTCAGATGGTTGCGGACCGTTCCCACCGACAGTGACAGTTTCTCCGCGATCTCCCGCGTCGGTGTGCCGTCCGCCGCCAGCCGCAGCACCTCGACCTCCCGGGGGGTCAGCGGGCTGCGGGCCGAGGACAGCGCCAGCAGCGCCAGCTCCGGGTCGATGAACCGCCCGCCCGCCGCCACCTTGCGTACGCCCTCCGTCAGAAAGTTGCTGGGGCTCTTCCTGCCGATGAGTCCGGCGACGGGCTGGGCCAGTGCCTGGCGCAGATACTCGGGTGTCGCCGCACCGGCCACCAGCAGGATCCGGCACTCCGGAAGCCGCTCGCTCAGCACCTGCGAGGTATCGAGCGCCCCGTCCTCGACGGCTTCGCCGTCACAGTCGATGACGACGACATCGGGCCGGTACGACAGCGCCCGGGTGACGGCCTGCCCGCACCCCGGTGCCGCTGCCACCACCTCGATGTCCTCCTCACGTGTCAGCAGGGCAGCCAGCGCCCCGCGCACCAGGTCGGTCTCCTCGACGAGAAGAACACGGATCAACATCGCTCCCGCCCGGCCCGCAGCGGCCTGCTCACGCGACACGCCCCGGACACTCCGAAGGCGCCGTACGAAGTATCTCCGGTTATCGCCCTATTTGACGGATGCCGCCCCGCCCCGGGCCCGCGCCAGGCACAGGGGGCCCGTAGGACACGCCGCCGAATGGTCCATTCGGCAGGTAAGCGTCCTATCCGGTCATAGCGTTCGCGATATGAAGAAATACCGCTTTACGTACATGATGTGCACCGCCGTGGTGGTCGGGACCGGACTGGGTGCCGCTCCGCCGGCCGCCCGTCATGCGTTCCATGTGGTCCTGCCGGGCCAGTCGATCCAGAAGGCGGTGGACGCCTCAAAACCCGGAGACACCGTTCTCGTGGCCCCCGGCACGTTCCACGAGAGCATCAAGGTGACCACGCCCGGGCTGACCCTGCGCGGCATGGGGCGAGCCACAGTGATCGAGCCGAGCGGGAAGAAGGCCGCCAACAGCTGTGCCGAGGGCGGCAACGGCATCTGTGTCCTGGGCACGAAGGACCGTGACGTCAAGGGCGTCACCATCGCCTCGCTGACCGTCACGGGGTTTGCCAGGACCGGGGTGTTCGCCATGGCGACCGACCGGCTGACCGTGCGGAATGTGACCACGGCGCGCAACGGCGTGTGGGGCATCGCCCAGGAGCGCTCGGTCCGCTCGCTGATCCGGGACAACAGCGCCCTGAACAACGGCGACGCGGGTGTATTCCTCGCCAACACGATCAATGAGGAGGCAGGCGCCACGGACACGGGGGGAACACTGATCGAACACAACCGGCTGGAGGGCAACCGGATCGGCCTGACGGTCCGGCGCCTGCGCAACCTCACCGTCGCTCGCAACCGCGCGACCGCCAACTGCGTGGCGGTGTTCGTCGTCGGCGACGAGAACAAGCCGAAGGCCGGCGCGCTGACCGTGCGCGACAACCTCCTCGTACGCAACAACAAGTCGTGCCCGAAGACGGCGCGGCTGGACGCACTGCAGGGCTCCGGCATCGTCCTGACCGGTGCCGAGGACACCCTGGTGACCCGGAACGTGGTCAGGAACAACGTCGGCGACTCGTCGATGTCGGGCGGCATCGTCCTGTTCAAGAGCTTTGTGGGCGTCACCAGCGACCGCAACCGGATCAGCGACAACGTGGTCGAGGGCAACTCCCCGGCGGACCTCATCAACGCCGACCACGGCACGGGCAACACCTTCGAACACAACTCCTGCCGGGCCTCCCAGCCCGCGGGAATGTGCTGACCGCAGGTCACGGCCCGCCTGCGGGCCCAGAAGGAAGGAAGCGGCACATGACGACCGCACAGACAGCCCCACCGCCGTCCATGCGGCTGAGGGAGCTAGCGTTCGCGGCGGCATGTGCCGCCGCCCTCCGGGCGGCCGCCCGGCTGGGAGTCCCCGACGCCCTCGGCGACCGCCCCATGACCGCGGAGGACCTGGCGGCCGCGGTGAAGGCCGAGGCCCGGCCGCTGCGACGACTGCTGCGCACCCTTTCCTGCTACGGCGTCTTCGCCGAGCTGCCGGACGGGACCTTCGCCCACACCGATGTCTCCCGGCTGCTGCGCGAGGACGATCCCAACAGCCTGCGCGCCATCTCGCTGTGGTGCACCGAACCGTGGACCTGGGACGCCTGGCCGAGGCTCGACGAGGCGGTGCGCACCGGGCGCAATGTCGTCGAGGACCTGTACGGCAAGGAGTTCTTCCCCTACCTGAACGAGGACGCCCCGGAATCCGCCGACGTCTTCAACCAGGCCATGACGACCTCCAGCGTGCAGTCGGCGCGGGACGTCGCCGACTTCCTCGATCTGGCGGGGAGTTCGTCGGTCGCCGACCTCGGCGGCGGCCAGGGGCATGTGCTGGTGAGCCTGCTGGACAAGTACCCCTCGCTGCACGGCAGTCTGCTGGACCTTCCGCGGGTGGTGGAGAACGCACTGCCGAGGCTGCGGCCGGGCGGCGACCTCGCGGACCGGGCCTGTGTGGTGCCCGGCGACGTGAGGGTGTCCGTGCCCGTCGCGGCGGACGTCTACGTCATCAAGAACATCCTGGAGTGGGACGACGACAGCACCGCCCGGACGCTGCGCAACGTCCGTGCGGCGGGCGGCCCGGGGGCCCGGGTCGTGGTCATCGAGAACCTCGTCGACGACTCGCCCTCGATGCGGTTCAGCACCGCGATGGACCTGCTGCTGCTGCTCAACGTCGGCGGGGCGAAGCACACCACCGACAGCATGGTCGGCCGGCTGACCGAGGCGGGTCTGGCCATCGACGACATCCGCCCGGTCAACCCCTATCTGCACGCGTTCGACTGTCACGTTCCGGGCTGAACGCCCGTAGACCACCGGTCGCCGGGCCCGCGACGCTGCGG